>CACOXF010000088.1 GCA_902631125.1 uncultured Bacteroidota bacterium | reverse complement strand
CAACAAAACCATCTAAGATTTCAGCAATTTCGGAAGCTGTGTATTTCATCAGAGCAAAAATAATAAAATTGGAACACTATTTTGGATAACAACAGTAATACTTCATCACTGCTTTGGTCAGTATTTTCAAATTTGACTGGTCAGAGCCAGCTAACAATTCCTTCGTGTTCCTTTTTTTATCGATTAATAATATTGGTGATTGCTCCAAGTTGTATGCCATATTTTTCATGACTCCATCAAATACAAAATAGGATATATTTTTAGGTGATATGTCAAACTTAGTCTTTGCATGTTTCTTTTTCGTCTCTATAAAATCAGATGAAAAGGGTTCGTTATTCACTTTTATTTTTGGCAAACGCCGTGTCAGAACCATATTGCAAAGTGATGCGTAAACAAGGTCGCTATGCTTCACCCCTGCTTTGACCAACGAAAAAATATCAACATCATCAATAGCAGTATAATGATCCATATCAATATGATCGGCTGAAGAATGGGATGTAGAAATAAAATATAACAGATCAGCCGATGCGTCTATGGCTGTGCCTTGATTCAATAGCTCTTTAGCACGAAGGATTATGCGTTTGAGAACTTCCTCAGCTACATAGCTGGTTTTGTGCAAATAAACAGACCAATACATCAGTCTTCGCGCGAGTAAAAACTTCTCAATCGAGTAGATACCTTTCTCTTCAATTACCAATTGTTCTTCATGTACCATTAGCATGGCAATGATTCTGTCTGTGCTGATATTGCCCTCTGTCACACCTGAGTAAAAACTATCTCTCTTCAAATAATCCAATCGATCCATATCCAATTGAGAGCACATCAATTGATTGAAAAATGGGCGCTTGTATGAATTCGTAAACATATCAATTGCCATATTCAGCTTCCCATTGTGTTTATGATTCAATGCCTTCATCAATGCTATTGACAGTGTTTCGTGCGAAACATTTTTAATGAGAATCCCCTCGAGAGCATGCGAAAAAGGGCCATGTCCAATATCGTGTAGAAGAATGGCGATCAATGCAGCTTCCTTTTCCTGCGGAGAAATCGCAATTCCTTTTTTTTCAAGGACATTCAATGCTTTGTGCATTAGGTGCATGGCGCCCAAGGCGTGTGCAAATCGATGATGAGTTGCACCACTGAAAACATAATGCGACAACCCCATTTGCTGGATCCTGCGCAATCGTTGAAAATCAGGCTCTTGGATGAGGGTGTAAATAAACGGTGTAGGTATTGAAATAAAACCGTAAATTGGATCGTTATAATTTTTCAGTCTCACAGATTTAGATTTTATACAAATATACGAATATGGAACTGATACAGGTGTTGTGGGTAGATGATGAAATCACCCGTTTGCAGCCACACATTCATTTTTTGGAAGAGAAAGGATATGAAGTTCATCCATGTACAAATGGTCCTGACGCATTGGATTTGGTTAAGGAAATGGATTTTGACATCGTCCTTTTAGATGAGAACATGCCAGGCATGGATGGATTAGCTGTCTTAAGTGAAATCAAGCAAATCTATCCAAATTTAGCAGTAATAATGATTACAAAAAGTGAGGCAGAAACTTTGATGGAAGAAGCCATTGGTGCAAAAATAGCAGACTATTTAATCAAACCAGTGAATCCAAATCAAATTTTACTTGCATTAAAAAAAAACTTGGACAACTCCCGACTGGTCGCTGAAAAAACAACAATGAACTATCAACGTTCGTTTCAGGAGCTCAATATCGATATCAGTCAAGCGAATGATTATAAAGACTGGTCAGCGATCTATCAAAAATTGTGTTTTTGGGAACTTGAAATTGACGCGATGGAGTCAAGTGATTTGCATGAAATTTTGAATCATCAGAAATCAGAGGCCAATCATATGTTTTCCAAATTTATATCTTCAAACTACGAAGATTTGGTAAATGGGGATAGTCCTTTAGTGATGTCTCATCAGATCATCGAGAAGTTGGTACTTGATAAAATGACTAAAGATACAACAACCTTGCTCGTAGTTATCGACAACCTACGTCTCGATCAGTGGCGAGTGTTGCAAACACACCTTTCACCTTTTTATAAGTTACAAGAAGAACAGATCTGTAGTAGCATTTTACCAACT
>CACOXF010000087.1 GCA_902631125.1 uncultured Bacteroidota bacterium | reverse complement strand
TACGGGAGTATGTTTTTTGTTCTCAAATGCCGTCCTTGTGGGGCATAAAAACCTGGGTTTGTTACTATAATTCCTTTGCTCATTCCGAGTTTCAAACAATCATCGACTAAAACTGAATCCCCATCAATGTAGTAAGGATGATTTAAATTTTTAGAGATTCCCAACTTAGAGTGAAGTGAAACTGCAATAGGGTGTTCGCACATACTTGGTTCATAATAATGCATAAGGTTGTCAAATCCAATTGCTGCTTCGGCTACAATTAGACTATCGAGTTCAATATTTGCCTGTATCGTTCCAGAAGTTCCAAGTCTAATAAAGGTTAAAGGAGTGGGGGATTTAAGCGGTTTTCCTGTGTTAAGTTCAAGATTAAATAAAGCATCTAGTTCATTGAAAACTATATCGATATTATCGGTTCCCATTCCTGTTGAAATCACACTAACAGAACGGTTTTTCAATACTCCTGTATGAATACAAATTTCTCTTTTTCTGTTTGTAAAATCAATTCTATCGAAGAATTGAGAAACAATCGGAACACGATCTGGATCTCCAACAGTAATTATAAGTGGTGCACAATGTTCTGGTCGAATCCCTATGTGATATAACGAACCATCATGATTAAGAATGAGTTCTGAATTATTCATCCGCCAACACGTTTAACTTGATGCCCTTTCTTTTGCAGATGTGCTGTAATTTTATCTCTAAAATTACCCTGTATTAAAATATCGTTCCCTTTTACACTCCCACCAACTGCACAAATAGACTTTAGTTCTTTTTCAAGAGCCTTCAACTCATGGGGACTTCCGTAAAATCCTTTGATTATTGTAACGGTTTTTCCACCACGCCCTTTGTTACTAAAGTGTGCTTCGAGTTGTTGTTTTTTGGGCTTTATTTCTGGTTGGTATGTCCCTTCTGCTTCTGGAAAGAGAGACTTTAAATCAGAAAGACTGTTGAGTTTGGCCATATTATTTTCGTAAACCCAATTCTCGTAAACGTTCTTCTAAAAATTCACCTGCAGTAATATCTTGAAAACCCTTAGGATATTGATCGTCAATGCAATGCGGTATTACATCAAGTTTCATTTCGGAAACCGGATGCATAAAAAAGGGAATAGAATAACGTGAACTTTGCCAAGCCGATTTTGGGGGGTTTACCACACGGTGGATCGTTGATTTAAGCTTATTGTTAGTATGACGAGATAGCATGTCACCTACATTAATTACAAGTTCATCCTCCTCAGCAATTGCATCAATCCACTCACCTTTATGATTTTGTACCTGCAGTCCACGACCTTGAGCACCCATAAGGAGAGTAATAAGGTTGATGTCACCATGAGCAGCAGCTCTTTCAGCCTTTTTAGGCTCTTCAGTGATAGGAGGGTAGTGTATTGCTCGGAGAATACTGTTTCCACCTTTGATAAATGGATCGAAATAATATTCATTTAAACCAAGGTGTAGAGCTAGTGCGCGTAAAACAAAACATCCGGTTTTTTCTAAAGCTATAAAGGTTTTTTGTCCAATTATATTAAAAGCTGGTTTTTCATCCACCAATATATTTTTGGGATACTTTTCTCCATTAGCCGGTAGTTCATTTTGTCCAAAATGAAAAAACTCCTTTAGGTCTCCGGTAGTCCGACCTTTGGCATGTTCTTTGCCGAAAGACGTAACTTCTTGTTTGTCCTCGTCAGATGCGATTGAAAAACATCTTACAAAAGCCCATTTGGTGATTGGAGCCGTACTTGTGCCAGGCGCAAAAGCCCCTAAGCTAATCAATCGAAAACAACTCCGTTTCATGCAAAAAGGAGCTGTTTTGGTCGATGTTGCAGTGGATCAGGGGGGCTGTTTTGAAACCACACAAGCAACGACTCATGAAAACCCGACCTATTTCGTTGACGATATTCTACACTATGCGGTTGCAAATATGCCTGGTGCGGTACCGCAAACCTCTACCAAAGCCCTGACAAACGCAACCATTGATTATGCCGTTGAACTTGCCAATCTTGGTTGGCAAAATGCCTGCAAACAATTTCCACATTTAGCTAACGGACTTAATATTGTAAATGGACATATTGTTAATCACTCTGTTGCAGATGCTTTTTCGATGTCTTTCACTCCACTAG
>CACOXF010000086.1 GCA_902631125.1 uncultured Bacteroidota bacterium | reverse complement strand
ATTAATGATCGTATCTAGCAACTCACCTGTTCCTGATCCATTGATGGCAGATACATGAAAATTTTTGTCGATTCCTAGGGCAAAAAAATCGACTGTATCAGGGAAACGTAATGCATTATCTACTTTATTGATGACCAATAAAACTGGTTTATCTGAACGATGCAAAAGGCGCGCAACTTCTTCATCCATCACGCTGACTCCGACTTCAACATCCACAACAAAAAGAATCGCATCGGCCTCGTCGATAGCAACTTCAACTTGCTGATCGATTGCAGCTTCAAAGGTATCATCACCTCCAATGACATAACCTCCAGTGTCGATAAGAGTAAATTCCTTGCCATTCCAGTCAGTTTTGCCATAGTGTCGGTCACGTGTCACCCCACTAGTAGCGTCCACAATCGCCTCACGACGTTGAATCAATCGATTGAAAAGTGTTGATTTTCCAACGTTAGGCCTTCCAATAATGGCTACAAAATTGCTCAAAGGATTTTTTTAGGTTACAAAATTACTTCTTTTGAGAAGAAGAATAGCCAAAACGTTGTAATTGGGTGTGATTTGATCTCCAATTCTTATTGACCTTCACAAATAATTGGAGGTGAATTTTCTTGTCAAAAAATACTTCGAGGGCTTTACGCGCCTCTATGCCAACATGCTTAATCGCGCTGCCTTTACTACCAACAATGATCCCTTTTTGGGAGTTTCTTTCTACAATAATAACACTTCTGATTCGTATGATTTTTTCTGTTTCCTTAAACTGTTCAGTCATTACCTCAGCTGCGTATGGAATTTCCTTTTGGTAGCGTAAAAGAATTTGTTCACGAATGGCTTCATTAACAAAAAATCTTTCAGATTTGTCTGTGATTTGGTCTTTTGGAAAAAATGGTGGATGATTGGGAAGTAAGGAAACGATACGATTCCTCAACTCTAATACTCGAAAAGATTCAGTCGCAGAAATACTCCATATTTCGGCATCTGGTAGTTTTTTTTGCCACAAATCGGCAAGCTGCTCCAAGTCTTTTTGGTCCGATAGATCGACTTTATTCAGTACAATAAGCAATCTACCACCAAAGTTGGTGATTCTTTTCCATGCATTTTTATCTAGATCGCCATCATCATCGGCAGCAATAACGAGAAGCATAATGTCAGCATCTTCAAAAGTTGAGTTTGTTGCATCCATCATCCTTTCTTGAAGGGCATATTCTGGATTGATAATACCCGGAGTATCTGACAAAACAACTTGGGCTTCAGGTGTGTTGTAGATGCCTAGAATCCGATGCCTAGTCGTTTGTGCTTTGGCAGTGATGATAGATAGCTTTTGGCTCAAAAAGGCATTCATGAGGGTAGATTTACCCGCATTTGGGTTTCCAATGATATTGACAAATCCAGCTTTGTGCATAGGCTGCAAAGTTACAAAACCTTGTCAGGTTTGGTGATTTTACGTATATTTGAGGACCTAATCGCGGGATAGAGCAGTTGGTAGCTCGTCGGGCTCATAACCCGAAGGTCGCTGGTTCGAGTCCAGCTCCCGCTACAAAAACAAGAAAGCGGTTATACTGCGTTAAAGTGTAGCCGTTTTTTTAGCTAATAATTTTATTTTTTGTGATGAAAAAATTTCTACTCATTACTTTTTTGTTGATTACAGCCTTGATGGTTATTAAGCAACAATCGTTACAATCTCCGAAGACACCAATAATATTTGCAGATAAAATCGAAGGAAAACAAAAGAAAACAGTAGCTGAAAGGCAATTATTTACTGAAGAGCGGCTTAAACATGAGTATGACATCCAAAAAAATCCGTTGACAGGACTAATCCCGCCAGAAGAAAAGAGTTTGGAGCTTAAGAATTCCATGCTAGCCAAGCAGAAACAGTACAGCGTCCAACCAAACAGAACCAACACATTCTCTATTCTATCTTCAAGTACGTATACATCAAGAGGTCCTTCAAATCTTGGCGGTAGAACAAGAGCCTTAGTTGTTGATGTAAGCGACACCATTAGTAATACAATTATTGCAGGAGGAGTTAGTAGTGGGGTGTTTAAAACTACGGATGGTGGTAACAGTTGGGTAAAAGTATCTGCAAATGATGAAATTCACAACGTTACTGCAATCGCTCAAGATCCTAGACCTGGATTTCATAATATTTGGTATTACGGAACAGGAGAAAGACTAGGCAACAGTGCTGTTCTTGGTGGATTTAATTATTTTGGTAATGGAATATGGAAATCCACAGATAGTGGCTTGACATGGAATCAAATTCCAG
>CACOXF010000085.1 GCA_902631125.1 uncultured Bacteroidota bacterium | reverse complement strand
ATAAAAGATATTTCTTGGTAAGCAAAATCTAGTGTGTAATTCCGTAGGTTTTTCATTTTTGTAGAATAGATTTGGGTTAAAATCAAGTAAAAGATATAAAAAACATGTAACCCAAGCCATTACATTTTTAGGGAAGCCGAATTGTGTTGAAAAACCCTATTTTTACACGCATGATGAATGGTACTTTTTCTGGCAATATAAAACTGGCCATTTTAGGTGGTGGACAGTTGGGAAAAATGATCCTCACCAAATGTCGTCAATGGGATGTTTTTACCAAGGTACTCGATATCAACCCAAATGCCCCTGCACAACTGCTAGCAGATGATTTTAGTGTTGGTGATTTGATGGACTATCAGACAGTGGTTGACTTTGGAAAAGATGCAGACGTTATCACTATCGAAATTGAAAATGTCAACATTGAAGCCTTACATAGCTTACAAAAACAGGGAAAAAAAGTCTTTCCGAAGCCTGAAACACTTGAAATAATTCAAAATAAAGCTAAACAAAAACAGTTTTATGTTGATCATAACATCCCCACCTCTGCACATAAATCCTATGCACAAAAACCAGCTTGGGACAGTCTCAAATTGCCATGTATTTGGAAAGCCAGCCGGTTTGGATATGATGGCTTTGGTGTCAAAAAAATTGAAACACTATCCGATTGGGCATCTGTTCCAGATGTGCCTTGTATCGTGGAAGACTGCGTCGCCATAGCAAAGGAAATTGCTGTGATTGTTGCTCGAAAGGAAACAGGAGAATGTGTTAGTTATCCGCCAGTTGAAATGGAGTTTAATAACCAAGCAAATCAGGTAGAGTATGTCTTTACCCCTTCGACTTTAGATAAAAAACAACGCACATCATCGCAGGCTTTAGCTAAACAAGTTGCCCATAAGCTCAATCACATTGGATTGTTGGCAGTAGAGCTTTTTCTAGATGATGATGATACGTTACTCATCAACGAAGTTGCCCCTCGCCCACACAACAGTGGCCACCTAACGATTGAAGCTGCTACTACTTCTCAATTTGAACAACACCTCCGCACCATACTCGCTTTACCTTTTGGCGGTTGTGATTTTTCACAGAACGCCATCATGATCAATTTGGTTGGCGAAAAAGGGTTCAATGGCCCTGTGGTTTACGATGGTATGGATGAATTGTTAGAGATTTCTGGTCTTCATATACATCTGTATGGAAAGGCTGAAACAAGACCTTTGCGTAAAATGGGGCATCTTACCTTAATAGGTGCTGATCTTGAAACCCTTCGCAAAACAGCGAAACGCATCAAACAACATGTGGTTGTGCGCACTGACTAACATCGACATACAGCCCTTTTAGTTATCTTTGCAAAAACTTTTTTATGAAAGTAGCAATTATCATGGGAAGTGCTTCAGACATGCCTGTTATGGAGGATGCGATTAAACTATTGAAGGGCTTTGGAGTAGAAACCCATGTCGATATTGTTTCTGCACACCGAACTCCGAGCTATATGATGGATTTTGCAGGTTCTGCTCATCAAAAAGGAATAGGAGTAATTATCGCTGGTGCTGGTGGTGCTGCTCACTTGCCTGGAATGGTTGCTGCAGCCAGTCCCCTCCCAGTGATTGGGGTGCCTGTCAAGTCAAGAAACTCGATTGATGGATGGGATTCTGTGTTGTCAATACTCCAAATGCCTAGTGGTGTTCCTGTAGCAACTGTTGCACTCAACGGCGCTGAAAATGCAGGGATTCTCGCTGCGCAAATTCTTGCAACCAAAGATAAGGATTTACAAGATAAAATCATCGGTTTTAAAGAGGGTCTAGCCAAAAAAGTGGAATCGTCTCGAAAAAACATAGACTCCTAAATCCATTTCCAAACAAGTATCGACAATAACCAAATCAGGGGTAGAGATTCAACCCAAAAAGAGGTGAAATAAGGTCTTTGCTCTTCATTAGACTTAAGCAAGAGTACAATTGCAATAGCAGTCGTCAATACTGTTGGTGCAATGTCCTGAATCTGATGTACTAAAAAATACGATAGTATTGTAACAGCAACCAAAGAAAGGGTGCCGATCATTTTCGCGCCTTTTATCCCAAATATTTGAGGAATTGTTTTCATGCGATCACTATCGTCATAGATATCACGAATCTCAAAAGGGATCATCGTTGCAAAAGTCCACAGTGCCATTTGAATCCATAAGACAACAGAAGTGGTACTGAACTGGCTACGATGATTTATGAGGGGTATCAAAACAACAACTGATGCCCAACAACCCACCACAACAAATGATTTGAGATAAGGCAACTGACGAAGCCCTGT
>CACOXF010000084.1 GCA_902631125.1 uncultured Bacteroidota bacterium | reverse complement strand
CTCCTTATCTAAATACAGAATATATCGGCATTTACTTGGATAATAATAAAGCTGAAATTCAATCCATTGCCTTGCGAAAAGCACTCAATTATGGTCTTGACCGAAAAGAGATGATTCGGTTTTTAAAAAATAATATCGGAAGTCCTGCAACTAAAGGTTTTATCCCTGATGGACTCAATTCCAATCTAGTTGTTCAAGGATATTCGTATGACATGAAAAAGGCAAAAGAGCTCGTTGAGCAGTTTCGTGTCGATACTGGGATTCAGAATCCGACCCTTTCTATCGCAACTGATGACAATTATGTTGATTTGTGTACCTATCTCCAAAATGCCTACAATCAAATTGGGATAACGATAAACATAGAGGTAATGCCTTCATCAGCATTGCGCGAAGCCAAGTCGAATGGAAAATTGGAACTATTTCGTGCCAGTTGGATAGCAGACTACCCTGATCCTGAAAATTATCTACTGCCCTATTTTTCAGAAAATTTTTCTCCAAATGGCCCCAATTACACGCACTTCAAAAGTAAAACATTTGACGAAGGCTATGAGGAAATCGCCGCAACCTTGGATGCCGATCGAAAAAATAATTTGATCAATAGTTTAGATCAACAACTCGTTGATACAGCACCTTTTGTTCTGTTGTATTATGATGAAGTTCTTCGCTTCACACACACCAATGTAGAGGGAATGATCCCCAATCCAGTGAATATGCTTGATCTTAGAAGAGTTAGAAAATGAACCTGATTTAATTTCTGAGGTTTACAGTACTTTTAAACACTATTTGCAGATGCTCGCTTTCCTTAGAAGTAAGTTCAACACCCCTTCGCTTTTTCATAGCTTTTGCAGTTTCAATGACTTTATCCAGTCTGTTTTCGGTAAAGCCTTGTGCCCCTCCTCTCGAAAAACTAGGGATAAACTGGCGTGGGAAACCATGCCCGAATAAGTTACAACCAACCCCAACAACAGTAGCCGTATTAAAAGTGGTTTGAATGGCACATTGGGAATAATCTCCCATCATAAGCCCACAAAACTGCAAGTCAGTCTTAGTGAAATTGCCACTCGTATAATGCCAAACACGCACAAATCCATAGTCATTTTTAAGGTTTGAAGCATCTGTCCCAGCACCAATGTTACACCACTCGCCAATCACAGCATTACCCAAAAATCCATTATGACTTTTGTTACAATTACCAAAGAAAACAACATTATTGACTTCCCCTCCGACTTTTGCCTTTGGTCCGATGGAGCAATTGGAATAAACCTTAGTTCCCATTTTGATAATACTGTTTTTTCCAATATACAAAGGTCCTCTTAACATAGAACCCTCCATAATTGTTGCGCCCTCGTCGATGTAAATCGGGCCTTTGGTTGTATTTAGACTCACCCCTTCCATGTTCACATTGGAACCGATAGTAATTCCACCATCGCCAATTTGTATATTGTTGTCTTCTATCGTTGCACGGACTTTATCTTTTGAAAGTAGTGAAATATCAAATCGTAGTGCATGCTCGTTCATCAGGAAAAGATCCCAGTTGTGTTTTATAAGAGTAAACTTTGATTTTTGAATCGAAATGCTTTCGTATGAATCTAACATTAAATCATTTGAAGCAATACCCCCATGATAGGCAAGAACCTTACCCTCACAGACGAGTTTTTGAAGGGGTGATAAAGACTGAACAGCATCAACAAATTCTGAGGTTGGAATCAAAGATGCAATTATACATATATCAGGATTTATGTCATTTGGTTCACTGAGATAGGCAACTGTTTCGACAGTCACAGTCTTTGCAAACAATTTGATCCATCGCTCTCGAAAAGTCATACCACCCATAAACAAGTCAGCAACAGGGCGCAAATAGACAAAAGGAAGCAAGTGCTCTCTTTCTACTCCATCAAACAACCGGATATTCATGTAATGCTGTAAACTCTAAAAATAAAAAAACCTCTCATACGAGAGGTGTAATGTAAAGGAAAGTCTATTTTTTAAACTTTGCATATTTGTTTTTGAATTTATCAATACGGCCAGCAGTATCAACGAATTTGGCTTTACCAGTGTAATAAGGATGAGAAGTTCTTGAAATCTCAAGTTTAATCAATGGGTACTCAACACCATCAACATCAATGCTTTCTTTAGTATTTGCAGTTGATTTGGTAATAAAGACGTCATCATTGGACATATCTTTGAAAGCTACCAATCTATAATTTTCGGGATGTATGCTCGATTTCATGGCCTCATAAAATTAAATTGTATACAAATTTAATAGTTTTTCCTAATTTTACCATACAATAAATTAATAATCATGCAAACAAACACCCCCACTGTTCGAACTTATGCCTATAAATATGGAATAATCATTTCAATTATAAC
>CACOXF010000083.1 GCA_902631125.1 uncultured Bacteroidota bacterium | reverse complement strand
GGTGCCAAATAGTAGGACAAAACCAAGAAACCCAAAGATAGAATAGATGATAATTGACATGATATTTTGTTTTTAGATTCAGACGTAAGATAAAAAATCTTTAGCTGATTCCCACCAACGCAATGTTAATTCGATCAATCACCATTCGAGCGCCCAAGGCATGTGTTAACTGCAACAAGTCTGGCCCAGTTAATGAACCAACGAGCACTAATCGAAGGGGCCCCATCAGGGCACCAGTTCCTGTGCCAGCACCCTCTGCAATGGATTGTAATAGAGATTTGAAAGCATCGGCTTTTAAATCATCTTCATTGACGAGGCGGTCTGCAATAGTTTGCAGAAGTGTTGCTGTGTTTTCTTTCCAAACCTTTTTGATCGCTTTGGAATCGTATTCATCAGGTGCTTCGAAAAAGATTTTTAGAGCTGGCCATAAGTCACCAAGCAACACAACTCTTGGCCGCACCATTTCTGCCATTGCCAATAGTTTTTCATCTGTTAAATAGGTTTGGGTATGTCGCTCAACTTCAGCCTTGCATAACTGAGCAAAAGCGCTTAGTGACAAGGCCCGTATGTGTTGTTGATTAAACCACTTATTTTTTTCAGGGTCAAAACGAGCACCTGCATGATGAACCCTATTTAAATCGAAAATCGAAACCATTTCTTCTATTGTAAACACCTCTTGTTCATCGCCATTATTCCAACCGAGTAAAGCTAAAAAGTTTATAACAGCCCCGGGCAAAAAGCCAGTTTCTCGATAACCTTTCATTTCTTCTCCCCATTGTATAGGGAAAACAGGAAAACCCAATTGATCACCATCTCTTTTGGATAATTTCCCTTTACCATTAGGTTTCAGAATCAACGGCAAATGCGCAAAGGAAGGAGTAGTCCAACCAAAAGCATCATATAGTTTGATGTGCAAGCCAAGTGATGGTAACCACTCTTCACCTCTTATGACATGAGAAATCTTCATCAGGTGGTCGTCCACAACATTGGCAAAGTGGTAGGTGGGGAACCCATCGCTTTTATATAAAATTTTATCATCAAGCACTTTACAATCTACATCAACATTTCCCCGAATGATGTCGGGACAACGGACAACTTCATCATCGCCATCATTCCACATCAAAAAACGAACGACATATGGCGCACCACTTTTGATTTTCTCACCGGTCTCTTTTGCGCTTACACTCAAACTGTTTTTAAGCTTTAGTCGATTGTGCCAATTATATATAAATGTTTTCCCTTTTTTCTCGTGTTTTTTCCTGTGATCATCTAACTCTTTAGGCGTATCAAAAGCATAATAAGCCAAGCCTTTATCTATAAGGATCTGCACCCATTTTTCATAAATCTCATTGCGTTCACTTTGGCGATAAGGACCAAATGAACCCTCATGTTTTGGGCTTTCATCTGGTACAATTCCCAACCATTCTAGTGCCGAGTAGATATATTCCTCAGCGCCTGAAACAGTGCGTTTTTGGTCAGTATCTTCGATGCGCAACAAAAAGGATCCATTGTTTTTTTTGGCGTACAGATAATTGTATAAAGCGGTTCGCACCCCCCCAATATGAAGTGGGCCAGTGGGGCTTGGCGCAAAACGAACACGAACAGAATCTGCCATTTAATTTTTTTTGTAAAGATATCGTCTAATGACGACAACACGAAACGCATGCAAGAGTTGTATAAATAACACAAAATCAACATGTTAAATCAAATTATTTTTTTATGTATTGACTTGCAATAGCGTAAACACCTACCTTTGCTCCGTGGAACACATTACAATTAGTGCACAAAACGATTTTGAGCTGAGCAACGAAGCTTTGTTTGTTTCCTGGCTGCAGCGATCTGTAAAGGAACTACAAATGAATGTGGGCGAGATACACATATCCCTAATGAGTGACGAAGGTTTGTTGGAGATCAATAAAAAGCACCTAAACCATGATGATTATACAGACGTCATCACTTTTGATTATTCTACACAAAACACCATCCATTGTGACATTGCTGTATCAACAGACCGAGTTTCGGAAAACGCTCATAATGAGGGTTTTAGTATAGAAAACGAACTCGCAAGAGTGATGATTCATGGCATTTTACACTGTGTTGGATTTAACGACAAAACAGAAGGTGATAAGCGAATAATGCGCAGGAAAGAGAACGAGTTACTAAAGCTGTTCCACGTGGAACAAAAATCTACACCAAGCGATGTTTAGCAATAAATACGACGTTATTGTAGTTGGTGCAGGACACGCAGGCTCTGAGGCCGCCGCCGCCGCCGCCAACATGGGTAGCAAAACTCTTTTAGTTACGATGAACCTTCAAAACATTGCACAAATGTCTTGCAATCCTGCAATGGGTGGCATCGCCAAAGGTCAAATCTTAAGAGAAATC
>CACOXF010000082.1 GCA_902631125.1 uncultured Bacteroidota bacterium | reverse complement strand
TAGAAATTTGGGGTGTCATCGACAATGAACTCAATCTCTGTTTCTTCATAGCAGGAAGGAGTATTGATTGAGGGGTCATTTTCCACCCGAGCAATTATTTTTTGACTTCCAGATGCATATGAATTTGGAAAGGCACCAGTAAAGAGCAAATTATAGTTTGTATCAAAATAAGAAACATGAATATTGGTCTGTCCTTTGGTAAGTTCTTGATAAGCCCTAGTAGTGTTGAAAACAAACAAGCCATCGTCATTGTCGTCGCATTCGCGGAAAGGAGCAACAGCATGAGCAGTTGGTAGCTTTTCCACATGTAAATTGGCAACCTTTTTCAAGCCAATACATGTGATGGTATTAAATCCTAACACTTCTACATTTGCCCAAATTTCGTCAACCCAGTTTGTTCCATTTGGGACCGGGTTAGGGTTTTCATAATCAGTGTATGGGTCTATTTCATTTTTTTTAAGGGCAGCATCTTCTAGTGTCGGATAGTACTGAATCACCACCCCGGAATTGCGAAACAAAGGGTGTTCACTGAGAAGCGCTGTTGTAAGTGTATCGAAAATGGTTGGGGGGAATAGCGTTCGACCATCTTGTGTGGTTGAAGGAGGAAGCTCACAAGAATCAAAATCGAGCATAAAGCTATCCTTGATTTGACTTACAGCCACGTTGATACGAATTTCAGCATCACGAACACAACTTCCATTTGGGGCAAAGACATTGTTTGGTAAAATGCTGTTGATTTGCACATAAACAATATCGTTAGGGATTGGGTTGCCATTTATATCAGCATTATAATAGGATGTTGGACTGGTAATCTTGCTTCCAGGCGACCTAGTTGCAGAGATGTAATAGCTAAACTTTTCATTTGAAGAGTTTGTTGAGATGAGTTTTTCAAAACTGCGAAGATTGGTCAGTACTATTCCATCCGAATCACCATCGGTTTCGTCACATTGCTCGAAAGTAATCACAGGCTCATTAATGATCGGCAAACGGGCCAACACCAACTCAAAGCGATTGGTTGTCGTGAAACAAGAAAGGGAATTCAAATTATCAGTAACACGAATATAGATTGTTTTTTTTCTGTTATCAGCGGCAGTCATTGTATAAGAGGAAATGCCTACTGTTGTTGGGTCTTCTGCATCAGAAAGTGTTGTGTGATAACTAATGCTATACTGACCAGCAGTACCCCCAAGAAGTGTTTGTATTCGCGAATCGTTTAGTTGAAGATTGAAGGTGGTTATATCGTCTATGTCGCTCCCACTGGCTTGGTCGTCGCACTCATAATGAGGCTCAATTTCGATGGTCGGGGGAATTGGTAGTACACTCAGCACGAAGGAATCAGTTTGATTGGATTCGCACCCAGTGGTTTTATTTTTTAGTCGATAATACAATTGTTGAGGGTTAGATGAATTGCCAAACAGCACAGACTTATCAATGGCATCGGTGTCGGTTTCATTTATAAAAAACAACACTTCAAGAGACGAATCCCCATTGAGTATTGATAGCTCTTGCGCCTGTAGATCAAAGTTATTGACTCGGCCGTTAAATGCATCTCCATCAAGACCATTGTCACAAAGCACCATATCATTGGCTGGCAGTATAACAGGCAATGGGTTGACAACGATAGTCGTTTCAACTCGGCAAGTCACGCCATTGGTTGTAACTTCATAAAAATAGGTTGTTGTTTCATTAGGGTAATCAGTGACAGAGCTTGTTTCAACCCCACCAAAAATAATATCAGTTCCTGTTAAAGGATTTATTTTTCCCCAAACCACATCTGTGGTGCCAGTGAACTCAAATATAGGCCAAGAATCTCCACCACCTTGGGAGTAATCTCTCATGTCATTCCAAGTTTTTATATCATAAAAATCGAATTGTCCGTAGTCTTCTTCTCCATCCTCTTCATTAGTACTACAACAGTCATTTGGCTCATCCGAACTCCAATTGGCAAGTTCGTCAGTGAGTATTCTGCCATCAAGCCATTGCCAACCTTCATCGATCTTATTATTTGGGTTTAATGAGGATAATTGACGCAAGCCCAGCCAAAAATGTATTTCATCTGTTCCTGCAACGCCAAGTGAATTAAGTGCATCATAAACAGCATCTTCCTCTTCTTTTGAGTTGATGACATACATAGACGCACCTGCACCCAATGATTGTATAAGGTTGTAGGCATCAGTCCAAGCCATGGATTCTCTTTTTAAAAAATAGGATGAGGACTCAAATTGTATAAATCGTTCAAAATCAGGATTCGCATTGGCAAAATCTTGTGCAGTTTGCGGCACACCATTGACAGTTAAGGTTACACCCTCTCCCCCACATATTTCTGTTTCAGAACTCAGCAGCTCGGGACTGCTGATAAATGCATCTGTTTCTGCACGTGTTAAACTC
>CACOXF010000081.1 GCA_902631125.1 uncultured Bacteroidota bacterium | reverse complement strand
AACACGTTCGTTTGCACCCACTGTACAAGCCCTCAAAAAAATGATGGAGAAGTTAGAACAACAAGCCCTCGCCCAACAACAAAAAAAACACCCCCACCTTAAAACAGAAGAGGCAACCTTGCTTTCACAACACCTGATTCAAAAAATAACCAATCGCGTTGCCAAACATATCCGCAATAGCGACAATACAGCCGAAAGCGTAAAAACGATCCAAGACGTATTTAATATCCCCTTCAAATGAAGCCGGTTCGGATTGGTACGCGCAGCAGTGCCCTCGCCATATGGCAAGCACAGCGGGTACAAAATGTCCTATCTGAAATTGGGATTGCAACAGAAATTGTACTCATTCACTCATCAGGGGACAACAACCTTGTACAACCCCTTTACGAAATGGGTGTTGTAGGGGTGTTTACCAAAGAACTTGACCAAGCCCTACTACAAAAGGAGGTCGATATCTGTGTACATAGCATGAAAGACGTCCCAACCCAACTGCCAGATGGTATTGTTGAAGGCTTTGTGCCAAAAAGAGGTCCCGCTGGTGATGTCTTTGTCTTTCGAGAAAAAAACTGGGAAAGCCTTCCCCAACGCACCATCGCAACCAGTAGTTTGCGAAGACAAGCACAATGGCTGTTTACTCATAAAAATGATACTGTCGTGCCACTGCGTGGCAATATCCAAACACGCATCGACAAAATCCAAGTCAACAATTGGGATGGTGCTGTGTTTGCACAAGCTGGCCTCCAACGACTCTCAACAAGCCCTTCAACCTATTGCCCGATAGACTGGATGATCCCTGCACCTGCCCAAGGAGCAATCCTTGTGACCGCCAGAGAAGATAATCCCAAATTGTTGGAAAAAATAAAACCCCTCTCACATCAATCATCAGATGACTGTGTACAGATCGAACGTGCCTTTTTACGTGCGCTTCAAGGTGGATGCTCAGCACCCATTGGCGCCCACGCAAGCCTTCAAAACCAACGCATTTCCTTTCATGGATGTGTGACAGAAACCGATGGTTCTCAACATATTGAAATCCAAGAAAGTTTTGACCTACAAATGTCTGATATCGGAAAACGGGCAGCTGAAATCCTTCGCAAAGCTGGAGGGGAGCAAGTACTTAGTAAACTAAAAAGCCATGAGTAATCCACTGCTACTTTCCACAAAAAAGCTCCACTTTCATCAACTCGAACATTTGATAGCTGCTCGATGCAATGTGGTCGATTACAATGCAATCCGTATTGAAAATCAACCCTTTTCAATTGCCAAACAACCAAATTATTGGGTGTTTAGTAGCCAAAATGCTGTACACTCATTTCTAGCCAATCCAACTGCCAAACAGTATGATAAGCCCATCCTTTGTGTGGGTGAAAAGACGAAATCTTTTTTAGTAGAAAATGGGAAAAAAGTGATAAAAACAGCTCAAAATATGAAGGAATTGGTTGTTTTTATACAAAAAAACATGAAAAATGAGCATTTTTTGCATATTTGTGGAAATCGAAAATTACCCCATTTTACCAATGGTATGCAAGCTGCTTCCATTTTATACGATGAAGTCACTGCCTATCACACCCATTTGATTTCTCGTGTACAATCGCCCGAGCCACAAGGTGTGTTATTTTACAGCCCTAGTGGTGTTGAAAGCTACCTGCAAGACAATCAAATTGGCGATAGCTGGTGTTTTTGCATCGGCCAAACCACCGCGGCTGCCATTCGCCCCCTGACAACGCAAATTACTGTTTCACCCAAGCCAGATACTGACCTTTTGATAAGTACTGCTGCAATGCATTTTAGACAATGAATGAGTTAAAAAATGATCTTTTATTACAGGCCTTACATGGCAAATCCCTTCGACGACCACCCGTTTGGATGATGAGACAAGCTGGACGATATCTGCCAGATTTTATGAAGCTCAAAGAGAAATATGACTTTTTTACACGCTGTCAAACACCCGAACTGGCGTCCGACATCACTGTGATGCCGATCGATCAAATCGGCACTGATGCTGCCATCTTATTCAGTGATATTCTGGTTGTTCCCCAAGCCATGGGCGTCGAGGTGCAAATGAAGCCCGATTTTGGCCCATGGTTGCCCAACCCCATCCGCAGTCAAGCCGATGTTGATCAGGTGGAAATACCAGATGTCAATGATCGTTTGCATTATGTGATGGAGGCCATTACCCATAGCCTTAAACGATTGGACAATCGCGTGCCGCTGATTGGTTTTGCTGGCGCGCCTTGGACTATTTTTTGTTATATGGTTCAAGGACAGGGGTCCAAAACATTTGACAAGGCGAAGGCCTTTTGCTTTTCTCAACCAGAAAGCGCACACCAATTGCTGCAAAAAATTAGTGATACAACCATCGCTTATCTCCGTGCAAAACACAACGCAGGTGTTCATGTGGTTCAATTGTTTGACTCTTGGGGTGGGGTACTTTC
>CACOXF010000080.1 GCA_902631125.1 uncultured Bacteroidota bacterium | reverse complement strand
TTTCCAATTTTGCTGAAATGCCAGCACAGGAGTCTGAGTTGCTGGATGTGGTTAAAATCGCTCAGCTGGCGATGGACATTTTTACAGAAAAATATGTGGTGTTGGAAATTCCGAATCAACCCCTACTAGCTCGCCTCGACAGAACCCAGCTCATTCGGATATTGACAAACCTAGTTAAAAACGCCATTCAGGCATGTACCGATACACCAAACCCATCGATCCTCGTGCAGATCGAGGCCATCGACAACAAGGTATGCATTCGAGTGACCGATAACGGACCCGGTATTGCAATAGAAAACTTAGATAAAATTTTTGAACCCAAGTTCACCACCAAAAGCAGTGGGATGGGACTCGGACTACCAATGGTCAAAAACATTGTTGAGACCTATGAAGGTCATATCGAAGTGGAACCAAAATCAGCCAACGGCACTGTTTTTCGCGTGTGGTTGCCCCTAGTAAATGCAGAAACATGAAGCTGAAAACTCTTACAATCAAAATTCAAAAAAAACTGGCTTGGGTCATGATCAATCGACCCAAAAAGCTCAACGCTCTCAATAGCGAAACCCTTGCCGAGTTGCACCATGTCTTGGTGTCTTTGGAGGAGGACAACAAGGTTCGAGTGGTGGTACTCACAGCTACTGGCGATACTGCATTTGTGGCGGGCGCCGACATTCGCGAGCTAGCCGACCTCACACCCACAGATGGTGCTGCGCTTTCGGTTCAGGGAAATCAGAAAGTCTTTGATTATATCGAGCATTACAACAAACCAGTGATTGCAGCAGTCAATGGCTATGCTTTGGGGGGTGGTTTGGAACTTGCGATGGCTTGTCATTTGCGTGTGTTTGCCAACACTGCCAAGGTGGGGATGCCCGAAACGAGTTTGGGCTTGATCCCAGGTTATGGGGGCACCCAACGCTTACCACAGCTTGTGGGGCGAGGTCGCGCGATGGAGCTCCTTCTCACAGGGGATATGATCAGCGCCCAACGCGCCTATGAGATTGGACTTGCGAATGTGATTTGCCCTCCGGCTGCGCTTAAATCCAAGGTACAAGAATTGGCGGCTGCGATTGTCAAAAATGCACCTGAGGCACAACAACAACTCCTGGCAGCTGTTTGTGCAGGGTTTGACTCCCAAACCGATGGTTATGCTGCTGAAACAGAAGCCTTTGGTGCTTGTTTTGGAACCGATAATTTTGTGGAAGGCATCCAGGCATTTTTACATAGAAGAAAACCCAAGTTTTAGTCCTCCATATTCCCCACGATGATTTGCTCCACACGAGCAGCCAAATCACTTGCTTTTTCTGATTGTATAGGGATAGGCTCATGCACAGTAAAGCGCACACAAACCCCTGGAACAATTGGAAAATTCCCCCATTTCATCAACTTCCATGAGTGATTGATAGTTACTGGCAACACCCAGGCATTAGGCATATTTTCAATCAGGGTAATCAGGCCACCCAAATGAAAGCGTTTGGGAGGGCCAGTTCTGGCGCGCGTTCCTTCGGGGAAGATAACTGTACTGCGATTGGTATCGTTGAGTACAGTAGCATAATCTTTAATGGCAACAAGGGCATCGTTGGGTTTTTTTCGATCGATTAGTAGCGATCCGCCATGACGAAGATTAAAGGAAATCGAGGGGATGCCACTCCCCAGTTCTTTTTTACTGATAAACTTGGGATGTATCTTTCTCAAATACCAAATCAGAGGTGGAATATCATAGAGGCTTTGGTGGTTGCACACGATGATATGTGGCTTATCGTTGCGCAGTTTGTGGGGGTTGGAAAAGCGAATGCTCGTACCCATGATCCCCAAACATCCGATGAGGGTTGCGTTGAGCATATCCACACTCCATTTGTGTGCTTGATAGCCAAAGGCATAATAACAAACCCACTGGATGGCATGAAACACAAGCAAGCTTGCGAGAAAAACAAGGTAGTACACTACTGTTAAGGGATATGCTAGCGCTTTGCGCATGGTGGTTTAGCAGTGAGTATTGTAGGCCTCTATGAGGTTTTCGGCAATGAGTTCGGCGGAGCGTCCCTCAATGTGATGACGTTCGAGCATATGCACCAAACCACCATCTTTAAACAAGGCAATGCTAGGGGAAGAGGGAGGAAAAGGCACCATTTCTGCACGAGCAGCATCTGTTGCTTCACGGTCAACCCCTGCAAAAACAGTGGTGAGTTGATCGGGCTGTTTGTCATTGGTAAGCGACAAGCGCACACCTGGACGAGCATTGGCAGCAGCGCAACCACAAACAGAATTGACAACCACCAAAGTCGTACCGCTTTTACTAAGGGCAAGCGAAACAGCCGGGGCATCAGCGAGTTCATCAAAACCAATGGAAGTGAGTTCTTCTCTCATGGGTTGGACCAATTCAGCTGGATACATAGCACATAGTTTTAGGTCACAAATATAACAAGAAAACAATCAACTTTATGCATAAAAAACAATTTGAAAATGATGGTAAACCACAGCAAAATCGTCAGTGATCTCACTTCCTTCACAGCCCATTTCTCGAGCATAGTAGGTGCGATGAACTTCTTACCATTGTGCTAACGACTGATCGCCCTCTCCCCTCGGCATGGGCAAAGCCAGCACCAACTAAACCAAAGGGGATCACTGCCCT
>CACOXF010000079.1 GCA_902631125.1 uncultured Bacteroidota bacterium | reverse complement strand
CAAGAGGAGAGGTTGACGAACGATTACAAGCCATCATGACAGATATACACAACAGTTGTGTAACCCATGGGAAGGAAGGCGATCATGTCAACTATGAAAAGGGCGCCAATATTGCAGCTTTTGTAAAAGTTGCCGATGCCATGCTCGCACAAGGAGTTGTATAAATATATGATTTGCGCCAAATTTAGGTTTACTGTCTTATGAACGTCCTACGGATCTTATTTTTGTTTTCCTCCGCGATTGTCCATGGGCAATATGCTGGCTGGTCTTCTTTTTACTCTTATGATCAAATTACTGGTGTGGTTGGCGCAAAGAACGAACTGGTCTATGGTCTGGCAGAAAATAGCCTTTTTTCTTATGACCCCGCTGCCAACGAAGTGGTGCCCATCACAACTGTCAATGGCTTGTTGGGGGATAATGTGAACATCATCACCACCAGCAATAATTATATGATGGTTGGCTATCAAAATGGGATACTGGGCTTTCATAACCTCACAGACGGATCAGCAGTTCTCGACAATTCGATTGAACGAAATATTACAATTCCTGGAAATAATAAAGCCATCAATTCCTTTTTGCTTAAGAATAAAACCCTCTACATCTCAGCCAACTATGGCATCTCGTCCTATGATATTGCAAACAACCGTTTTATTGAGTCTTATTTTTTTGGTGTCAACAATAGCCAAATACAAGTCAATCAAACCGCACTTGTAGGTACATCTCTCTATGCTGCAACGGAAGAGGGTTTGTACAAAGCCTCGACCGATGATCCAAACCTTGTATTGGAAAGCGCATGGAGCAAAATTGCAGAGGGTCAATGGAAAGCCATCGGCTTGATCAATAATACACTCTTAGGGGTTGTTCAATCTGGTGCAGTAAGCATTTGTATTGTTTTGATCAATGATGTTGCTGTAGAGAGTCATCGCGAAAATGGAACACTCTTATGGGTGGATATTAACGAGAATGCACTTATTCTTAGTTTTTCAAACAAAATTCTCAGTTTCGATGCCGATCAGCTTGTCAGTACCCTTGCCACTGCAACAGGCAATTTGAGTGGACAGACGTTTAGCTCGGCAACACAATTGGGAGACAACCTCTTTATTGGTACTTCAGGGTCGGGTTTACTGTTGCACAACCCCAGCGAAACAAGAGTCGTTAGTCCAAGTGGCCCTTTGCGCAACGAAATTTTTGATCTCTCCGTTGCTGCTGAAAATGACATTTGGATTGCACATGGTGCCTTCAACCAGTACTACAACCCCTATCCCTTAAATGCCCATGGTATCAGTCGTCTCAATGAGGGTGTTTGGCAAAACCTTCCCTTCAGTTCTTTGAGTGGTGCGAAAAATATCGTCAGTGTGGTACCAAACCCCAATGACATAAACCAAGTGTTTGCCTGCGCCATGCACCAGGGTTTGTTGGAAATCAATAATGGAGTGGTGGGTACTTTGTGGAATCAAACCAATAGTGGGCTGGAGTCGCTAGATCCCGTCGAACTTGGTCAAAATCCTAACTACCGAAGTGTTCGTGTTAGAGATGTTGCCTTTGACAGTGAAGGCTCGATGTGGTCGATTACCTCTTTTGTTGCTAAAGGTTTAAAAAAACGCAGTGTCGGTGGCAATTGGCAGAGTGTTGATCTATTGCCTGTGTTGTCATCTCCGGCAAAGGCAGGTGGTTACTCCAAGCTCGAAATTTCACCCAATGACGAAATCTATTTTGGCAGCTCGTCTTCAGGGCTAATTGGCTATACCGAAATCAATGGCGTCCCGGTCTTACGATCGATTGGAATAACAGAGAATCTACCTTCCGAAGATGTAAGAAGTGTTGCGCTAGACTATGATGACAACCTCTGGATTGGTACAATTAATGGCTTGCGCGTGTTGTATGGTGCCCGTAGGATTTTTACCCAAGACGTTTTGGCAAGTACTGTTGTTATGGAAGAAGGTGGGAATGTGGGCGAACTGCTCGCTAGCCAAAACATCAAAGCGATTGAAGTGGATGGAAACAACCAAAAGTGGGTCGCCACTGACGGGGCTGGGGTGTTTCTCTTTGCAGAAGACGGTAAAAAAACCATCCATCACTTTACCAAAGAAAACAGTCCTTTGCCAACCAACTTTATACAGAGTTTGGCGTATGACAATCAATCCGGAAAAATCTTTATTGGTACCTCCAGTGGTCTTGTTGCTTTTCAAGGGAATGCCTTTGCGCCATCCGAAACCTTGGAGAACATAGAGGTATATCCAAACCCTATACGCCCTCGATACTCCGGACCACTCACCATTCGTGGCCTCCAAGCCGATTGTGTTGTCAAAATCACAGATATCGTTGGCAATGCTGTTTATGAAACCCTCTCAACAGGGGGGAGTGTACAGTGGGATATGAATTCATTTTCGGGTAAGCGCGTGCGTTCTGGCATATATCTTATTTTTGTGACTACCAAAGACGGTTTGGATAGTTCCGTTGAGAAAGTCATGATCATCAACTAATGCTTGTTACAACAGAAGCAATTGTCTTATCGAAAATCAACTATAGCGAAACAAGCCTGATTGTGCGTTGCTATACCCTTAGTGATGGGCTCAAATCTTATATCGTCAAAGGAAGTAAGCAAGGGCGAAATGGTAAAAAAAACACTGCTCTTTTTCAGCCACTCAATCAACTTGAAATCACCTTTCAACACAAA
>CACOXF010000078.1 GCA_902631125.1 uncultured Bacteroidota bacterium | reverse complement strand
GGACATCGCCCAATGTCCATTTTTGGCAGATGAAGACAATGTACGCAAAATCCACCAAGCTAAACAGATTGTTGTGGAGCGCATGGCAGAGCCACCGAGTTTGGCGGCACTGGCTGCCGAAGTAGGCTTGAGCCTCAAGCGTCTAAAAGACGGCTTCAAGCAATTGTATGGGGCACCTGTATTTCAGTTTTTACTCGAGTATAAAATGGAAACCGCCCGACAAATGCTCAGCAATGGGGATCAAAACGTTAATGAAGTAGGTTTGAAATTGGGCTATAGCACGGCGAGTCATTTTATCGCGGCTTTTAAAAAGAAATACGGCACAACGCCCAAAAAATATATTATGTCATTATCTTCGTAAAAAAATTCGATGAAAGGAGTACTACTCGTTAATTTGGGTTCGCCCGACAGTCCCGAGCCCGAAGACGTGAAGCCATATTTAGAGGAATTTTTGATGGACGAACGTGTCATTGATGTGCCAAAATGGTTGCGTACATTTTTGGTCAAGGGTATTATTCTCAACACTCGGCCAAAGCGATCGGCCAAAGCCTACAAAAAGATATGGTGGGATGAAGGCTCACCCCTAATTGTGTTGTCCGAACGTTTGCAAGCCAAAGTCCAAGACAAAACATCGGTACCCATTGCGCTTGCCATGAGATATGGAAAACCAAGCATTGCCACTGGTTTGGCAGCCCTTAACGACCAAGGTGTCGATGAGGTTTTACTCGTGCCCTTATACCCTCAACATGCGATGGCAACCACCGAAACCATAATTGTTTTGGCAGAGCAAATTCGAGCCAAAGACTATCCTGGTATGGTGTTTACACACCTGCCTGCTTTTTACAAACACCCAGATTATGTTCGTGTGTTGTCCCAGTCGATTAAAGAATTTTTACAAGAAAAAAACTGGGAGCACATTTTGTTCTCTTATCATGGGATTCCTGAACGTCATTTGCGCAAAACCGACATCACCAAATCGCATTGCAAGCCCGATAAGTTTTGTTGCAAAACCCCCTCTTTGGCGCATGAGTACTGCTATCGGCACCAGTGTTATGAGACTACACGTTTGGTTGCCGAGTATTTGGAATTGAACCCCGACAGCTTTTCCACTTCTTTCCAATCGCGATTGGCAGGCGACAAGTGGTTGGACCCATACACCGACAAAACCATTGAATCTTTTGCTAAAAACGGCGTGAAAGACATGGCAGTTGTCACCCCTGCTTTTGTCTCTGACTGCTTGGAGACTTTGGAGGAAATCGGCATGGAGGCGGTTGAAGATTTTGAAGACAATGGCGGAAACAATCTCCACGTTGTCCCCTGCATTAACGATCGGGACGAATGGGTCAAAGTACTCAGCCGCTGGATCGATGAATGGGCGATGGCGTCCTGATTGCAGATTTATCCTTACTTTTAAATACAATTCAGAAGGATGGAGTACAACTATATCAAAGCCTTTCATTTGATTTTTGTCATCACGTGGTTTGCAGGGCTGTTTTACATCCCACGTTTATTTATTTATCATATCGAAGCCACTCAAAAAGACACCAGTGAGGCAGCAGTATTGGTGCCACAACTCAAATTGATGGCCAAGCGTTTATGGACCATCATCTGTTGGCCCTCGGCCATACTCGCCACCTGTTTTGCCATTTGGCTATTAGTTCTCAACCCTGGATTGCTCCTCTTGCAGTGGATGTTGATCAAGCTCGGGTTTGTGGGGTTATTGTTGGTTTATCACCTAATCACCCATCAGATGTATCGCGCTTTACAGAACGATAATGTTCGATATTCTTCAAATTTTATGCGATTGTGGAATGAAGGGGCAACGCTATTGCTTTTTGCCATTGTTTTTTTGGCGATCCTAAAAACCAGTTTTGACTGGATTTATGGACTTGTTGGACTCATCGGTTTGGGAATTGTTTTGATGCTCGGCATCCGACTCTATAAACGGATGCGTAACCAAAACTGATATGCGACCAAAACTATCTTTACGCGCACGAATTTTTACAGCACTGATCTCTTTGGTGGTCATCGCCTCTTTCCTCATTGCATTTGTTACGATCTACCAATATCGAGAGCAGTCCAATCAATACCACGAGTTGCGTCTCGAGCGAAAAGAAGCACAGTTGCAAACCAGAATTGAGTATATCCTCAGCCAGTCTCTTTTTCCAAACAGCGAACAGTTTTTGGACTCCATTTTTGGAGAAGTCGTGTTTCAAATTGCAGATGAACAAAATGTAAATTTTAAAATTTTCAACACGGATGGAAAACTCATCACCAACACCCAACCCCCAACCAATGACGAAGATGTGAGCATCAGTAGTGGAACCCTAGCGTTGCTACATCAAAATTCCACAAAAAACTTTGTTGAAATCTCTGCAGATGAGCAAAATCGATCGGCTTACTCCTTTATCAAAAACGGCACAGGCGAGGTAATTGGCATCCTCAACTTGTCCTATGTAGATGATGACTCACTCAGTGCGATGGAGTTACAAAACTTCCTCTCTCGACTGTTGCAAGTATACCTATTCGTCCTTGGGGTAGCGATTATACTTGCCTATGTGGTGTCGCGCTTTATCACTAAATCACTGGAAGAAATCAGCGATAAAATCACCCAAACAGCCTTGGATAAATCCAACCAAAAAATCGATTTGAACCCCCCTGGCAAGGAGCTTTCCAAATTGATTAACGCCTACAACGACATGGTCGACCAACTGGCAGA
>CACOXF010000077.1 GCA_902631125.1 uncultured Bacteroidota bacterium | reverse complement strand
ATGACTCTGATGCTGTTGAAAATCCGTTTTTCTTACTTTCTATTTCAAATTCTATAGCCAATCGAAAAACTTCGTTGCTTGTAGATTCAGATGGTACAATTTTTTTGACAACAGATGCAATCAAAACTACATCTTCTTTTTCTTGTACCTCAATCACATGATAACCAAAATCTGTTTCAACGACGCCAATTGAACCAGTTGGCTTTGAAAATGCATAATCATTGAACGCCTCAACCATATCGCCACGTCTAAAAAATCCGAGATCACCACCTCTGTTTTTGGATGGACCATCTGAGTAAGTTCTTGCCAAATCGGCAAAGTTAGAACCATTGATACGCACCAAACGAAGTACGCGATAAGCCTCTTTTCTTGCTTCGTTTTTTGTTCTAGTCACATCGCTAGATGCACTCTGTGACCCTTCATAAGCAATCAATATATGACGTGCTTTCACAGAGCCTCCTCGATCGAAATCCATCATGCGAGAGAGTTTAAATTGATTTCCATCTTTATATGGTCCGAAAACCTCACCTTCCTTAAGGTCGAAAAGTGTATTTGAATAGGTCCCTAGTTGGGCTCTGGTTTTATAAGTCTCATCATATGGAGTTTCTGAATATTCGGCGATAAACTCCTTTACATTATCTGTCTGGGAAAATGATGGCAAAGTTTCTTCAGACTCACTAACTTGATTAAATATGACCTGGGGTTCGAGTAATTTTTTAAGCTCGTTTTCGATTACCAAATTGTCTTCGACAGAGGCTATTTCATCAAAAACAACATACTGAATCGATCGGCTTTCTTCCACTTTAAATTCTTCTGCGTTAGCATTGATGTATTTTTTGATGTCTCGATCTGAGATCGTTACCAAACTATCTGGAATATAGCTATATGGCACTTTTACAAAAGAAATACTAATCTTATCATTTTCGAGTTTATATTCTGTTTTTCCATCAAATGTAGTGTGATAAATGCCAGCTTGAATCATGGTGTTGTATAACTGTCGGCTGATGGTGCTTCGTATTGATTCCTCCTGTAGCTGCCATTGACTGTATACCGCAGGATTGTTTCTTTTGCTGTCATTGATAAAATCAGTAAAAGCAACGGCATCAAATTCCCCTAAAGCGTTTTGAAAACGGCTGTCTTGTTTAAAAACAGGTGAATTGGCAATAAAATTTTCAACATGACTTCGACCCACTTCAAGACCAAGTTCCTCTTGTAATTGATTGAACGAATATTCGGTTACAATTTGGTTCCAAACAGTATTGGCTGCTTGCACATTACTCATCCCTGTATTTCGTTCAACAGCATCCACGCGCCTGCTAAACTGTTCGATGGTTATTTCCTCATCTCCAACAATAGCGACTGGTTCTTGGCTGATGGTCCCAGCGCCGTCAAAAACACCTGAAATAACAAACGCAAATAGTGCCATTCCAATTACTAGTATTAGTACGATTGATTTTTCTCGAATTTTACCTAAAATTGCCATGAGTTATTTTTTTGCTAGATGGCGAAAATACAACTTCTTTAGTTGAAAAAAAAGATGTTTGCAAGGTCTTATTAAGCAAGGATTTTAATAAGTTCAATTTTGCTTGTTGTTACCTTTTGGATTTCAAATTCGTATTCTCCAATTTCTACGATTTCGCCTTTTTTAGGGATACTTTGCATGTGATGAACGATGTACCCCCCTAAAGTTTCATATTGATCATTTTCGATCAAGTCGAGCTTGTATTTGTCATTGAGGTAATCGACCTCTAGTCTGGCTGAAAGCAGATAATCGCCAGATTCCAGCTTTAACTCAATTAAATCGACCTGATCGTATTCATCTTCTATTTCTCCAAACAACTCCTCAACGATGTCTTCTAATGTGATCATTCCAGCTGTACCACCATATTCGTCAAGCACTATGGCAATACTTTTTCGCTTTTTGGTGAGAGAACTTAAAATATCCTTAATCAACATCGATTCTGGTACAAATTCAACAGGATGTGTAATCGAACGAATATTCTTTGGTTTTTTAAACAAGTCAAATGCGTGAACATATCCAACTACATTGTCTAGGTTTCCCTTGTAGACCAAAATTTTTGAAAAACCAGTGCTTGAAAAAAGGCTAATAAGTTCCTTGTTGGACACATAGCGATCGACAGCAGTTACTTCAGCTCGAGGAACCATGATTTCTCTTGCTTTTCGATCGTTGAATGTCAATGCATTGTGGAAAATTTGTACCTCACTGTCGAGCTCCTCATCGTCTGTTGATTCGACCTGTTCACTCACATATTCTTCGAGATCAACTCTGGAAAAAGCTGTTGGGATATGATCCTCACTCGTTTTAAAAAAACGTTTTAAAATGACATTGGAAAACCACAAAAATGCATCTGTCAAAGGGCTTAATATATGATAAAAGAAAACTGTTGGGATTGCAAAAAATTGCAGCAAAGCATTGGCATAAATTTGAAACACAACTTTGGGTAAAAATTCTGCAGTAATCAAGATTACCACTGCAGAAATAACAGTTTGTAAGAAAACGATCGAAAGCGTTAAATCATTAACACCGACCATATCAGGATAGATTTTAGAAATGATGAAGTCTCCCATAAACAATCCATAAATGACCAGCGCGATATTATTTCCAACCAAAGTAGTTGCAATGAATTTTGAAGGGTTTTTGGTGATGTTTGCCAAGGCAGATGACACTAGCCCAGGTTGTTTGATTTGCAATGCCAAGCGCACTCTGTTTGAGGAGACAAAAGCAATTTCCATGCCTGAAAAAAAAGCAGATAGCATCAAGCAACCAAAAATAACAAACAGCTCAGAGGTCATTTCTGATTTTGGTTTCTACTTTCAAATTTTTTACGATATCTACGTCGGAAGAAAAACATTCCAAAAGCAGCAGCACCCAACATACAAGAG
>CACOXF010000076.1 GCA_902631125.1 uncultured Bacteroidota bacterium | reverse complement strand
GCACCGAAATAAATACAAGCAATTTTATAATACATGACCATAATATTGTGCTGATCTAGCTGATCGCTATGGTGAGCCAATCCATCCAAAACGCCGGGGATTAGAGAAACAGCCTCTTGAAAACTTCCCTCCAAAAAGTGAAAATTGATTTTATTGTTGTACATGCCCATAAAAATATAGGGTGAAATATTGTGGTTTCTCGGAAAGCTCGGGAGTGATATAGTTGACTCAAACCTTTCCAATGCAATTTTGAATTTGGATCGATATCTTAATAAAAATAAAATTTCAAATAAATATTGATGCCCCCGAATAAAAAATACTGGATGCAATGCAATCATATCTGGAGACAAAAAGAAAAGTTCAATCAGCTTGTTTGCAAATTTAAATGCTGAAAGAAGATCTTGCACAAGTATACTATACAGTAAATAAGAGCTGTAATACCAGTATGATTCAGACAAGCCTGCAGTTTCCAAATCAATTTCCTCAATATGCGACTCGAAAAACTTTGTAATTTCATTGTATTCTTTATCATTCTTAACATACCCGAAATGCACATTTTTGGCGTGGAGCATTAAAGACAAACTAGATAGTTTTGATTTGATTAGGTTATGATAGGCATTTTCTAAAGATTCATTGACAAGTTCATCGACATAAGCAAAGCTTGTTTTGGAGAGGTATTGCGTCTGCACTTCTTTTTCAAATTCTAGAGCATGTGACACCACAGCAGTATCGTCCAACTTTTCAGCTTGTGCTTTCACACGCTGAAGCATGAGTAAACTTTGCTCATAAAGCCCTTTATTGTATAAAATGTACATGTAGTCAAGTTGTTCACGCAATTGTAGTCTTTTGTTTTTTGTTGAAGCCGATAATCTCAAATTGATTAACACCTGCTTATACAAATGACTTTTTAAATTTGAGAGTTGTTCGCGCTTCACAATTTTTGACTGCAAAATTTTTTGCTCATCATAAAAATTCATTTTATCCAACAGTTTGAAAAGAGTAATAAATTTTGTGTTAGAATTGGATTGTAACCGATTTGCATAAAGTTTAAACTGTCTTTTTTCTGATTTTGATAAAGATTTAATCAATTGAAAAAGTGACTCTTTTTGGAAATTACGCATATAAAAATTTCAAAAACTTAAGTAATGTAAAATTAATTTTGGTAATTCATAAATATACATTTTTTTGAGCCATATTTTTGATTTAAATTTGCTTATACAATTGTTATATAATTGTTTATGTCAAAAGATAAAGTTCACATTTTTGACACCACTTTGCGTGATGGTGAACAGGTTCCAGGTTGCAAGTTAAACACTCAACAAAAACTTCACATTGCCACACGATTAGACGAGTTGGGTGTTGATGTCATAGAAGCTGGTTTTCCAATTTCCAGCCCTGGTGATTTTCATTCTGTTGAAGAAATTTCAAAGGTTGTTAGCAATGCATCTGTATGTGGACTCACGCGTGCTGTTCAAAAAGATATCGATGTTGCTGCCCAAGCACTTCAACATGCAAAACATCCAAGAATTCATACAGGAATAGGTACTTCAGACTCTCATATCAAGCATAAGTTTAATTCGAGTCGTAAGAAAATTATAGAACGTGCTGTTGGAGCTGTCAAACATGCAAAACAACATGTTGACGACATAGAGTTCTACGCAGAAGATGCTGGGCGAACAGAAAATGATTTTCTTGCTAAAGTTTGTGAAGAGGTCATCAAGGCTGGCGCAACTGTATTGAACATCCCTGACACTACTGGATATTGCTTGCCAGAAGACTATGGGGCAAAAATTAAATATCTAATCGAAAATGTAAAGGGTATAGAAAAAGCTATCATTTCTTGTCATTGCCACAATGATTTGGGACTTGCTACTGCAAATTCCATTGCAGGCGCTGTCAATGGTGCGCGTCAAATCGAATGTACCATTAATGGTATTGGGGAACGTGCTGGAAATACCTCTTTAGAAGAAGTGGTGATGATCATGAGACAACATCCTCATTTACAATTGGATACAAATATCAATACCAAGCTGTTGTACGATACCTCTCAAATGGTTTCTGAATCGATGGGGATGAGTGTACAAGCCAACAAAGCAATCGTTGGAGCAAATGCCTTTGCCCACAGTTCTGGCATTCATCAGGATGGTGTCATCAAGAATAGACAAACCTACGAAATCATTGACCCACATGACGTTGGAGTCGAAACATCTGCTATTGTTTTAACAGCTCGCAGTGGTCGTGCAGCTCTTGCCTATCGTGCCAAAAATATTGGCATAGAACTGACCAAGTTGCAGCTGGATAAAGTTTATGAACAATTTTTGAAGTTTGCTGATGCACACAAAGAAATCAATGATGATGATATTCCTGGAATTGTTGATCTTGCAAATCTAAGCTAATAAGCAAACCAAATTGGATGGGAAAAACACTATTTGACAAGGTTTGGGACAGCCATGTTGTTGACCAACTAAAAGATGGTCCTAATATACTTTACATTGATAAACATTTGATACACGAGGTGACGAGCCCTCAAGCTTTTTCAGTGTTGAAGGACAAAAATATTTCTGTCTTTAGACCAAAGCAAATTATTGCTACTGCAGATCACAACGTTCCAACGCTCAACCAACACCTACCCATAAAAGATGAACTTTCGAGAAACCAAGTTGCGCAATTGCGAAAAAATTGTGATGAATACAATATTGAGTTATATGGTCTTGGCCACCCCTATCAAGGGATCGTGCACGTCATTGGTCCTGAGTTGGGCATCACTCAACCTGGAATGACGATGGTTTGTGGAGATAGTCACACCTCAACACATGGCGCCTTTGGATCGATTGCTTTTGGGATTGGTACAAGTCAAGTTGCGCAGGTTTTTGCTAGCCAATGCTTGTTGGTAAGCAAACCGAAAAGCATGCGAATTACAATTAATGGTAAGCTCAAAAAAGGTGTTCATCCAAAA
>CACOXF010000075.1 GCA_902631125.1 uncultured Bacteroidota bacterium | reverse complement strand
CGCCGCGATTGCCACGCTGAGTAGCCATCTGCCGATCGATGGTTACTAATTTTTTCTTCAACAAAGAGATTTTGTCACGAACAATTCGGCGGTCTGTTTCGATTTCGGTTTCTCCGGGTCCTCTCATCCCAATTCCTCCGCGTTGTCGTTCAAGGTGTGTCCACAACCCCTTCAATCTGGGCAATAAATATTGATACTGTGCCAATTCTACTTGAGTGCGGGCATAACTAGTTTTAGCTCTTTGGGAAAAAATATCTAAAATTAAACCTGTACGATCGACAATTTTACATTTTAACAGCTGTTCAATATTGGCTTGTTGAGCGGGTGTTAATTCATCATCAAAAACAACTGTTCCGATGTCATGGGTTCTAACATACGCCTTTACCTCCTCCATTTTTCCAGAGCCGATAAAGGTTTTGGAGTGAGGTGTTTCCATGCGTTGGGTAAATCTCTTACTGACTGTTCCGCCTGCAGTGTGTGTCAAAAAAGCGAGCTCGTTGAGGTATTCATCTAAGTGATTGGCTGTTTGATTTTTATTAATTATCCCAATGAGAACTGCCTGTTCAAAACCTGGACCCTTTTGCTCAATCATCGGTAGGTTTCCAATTTTTTAATGACAGTTTTAATCCATCAAAAACCCCGTAGGTGTAATGCGTTATCCAATCGCCAATGTTGATATAGGTCGATTTAGAGTTGAGAGAAATTTCCAAAGGCAAATGACGGTGTCCAAATACAAAATAATCGAAATGCTCGGTTTTGAGTTTTCGTTTGGCATACTGGAAAAGCCATTCCCTGTCAGGCCCATCATATTTTAAATCATAACTCCCTGAGATCAATTTGTTTTTTAAAGACAAATAACGTGCAAATGGTATCCCTAAGTCAGGATGAAGCCAGCGATAGAGCCATTGGAAAAATGGATTTCGAAACACTTTTTTCATTCGCTTATAGCCCTTATCTTTTGGCCCCAAGCCGTCTCCATGCCCAACGAAAATCTTTTTTGATTTAAGTGATATCGTTTTGGGGTGAAAATAAACTTTTGCACCGATTTCCGTTTCGAGATAATCAATCATCCACATATCGTGATTGCCAACAAAAAAATGAATCGGTATGCCACCATCCACAAACTCGGCAAGCTTGCCCAAAACGCGAACAAAACCCTTTGGAACTACGTGTTTGTATTCATACCAAACATCAAACAAATCACCAAGAATATAGAGTTCACTAGCGTTGGGTTTGATCTCATCTAGCAATTTCACAAATTTACGTTCACGCACCAAACTCGATTTTCTGTCAGGGGCACCAAAATGATGGTCAGAAACAAAATAGATGTTCTTTTTCATGGCCTGCAAAGATAATTATTCTTGATCTTTTGCATACCATTCGGCATAGGCAGTAGCAGTTTCATTTAAACAAACCTTAAATAATTTGATGTGGCTTGGTAACATGGAGGCAATTCGGTTGGCAAAATCAATGACCATGTTTTCACATGTGGGTTGGTAGTCAACCCGAACCACTTTATGCTCTTGCTTTAACAAAACAGTTGCCAATTCCGAATGAGGTGAGTTATTGTTCAGTACCATGGCATGATCAAAAACATCTACAATTTCAGATTTAACAATGGTTTTAAGGTCTTTAAAGTCTATGACCATACCGTTTTTAGCATGATTCATGTCATTGATAGGTTTACCAATAACAGTGACATAGAGCTTATAACTATGTCCGTGTATATTTTTACAAAGCCCGTCGTGCCCATATAGAGCATGCCCGGTTTCGAAACCAAAACTTTTAGTCACACGTATTTGACTCATTATTCAGATTTTAATTGTTTTAGAGTTTGTTGTGTCCGATCAGAAAGAACAAGACTTCCAGACACTGCCGCATTATGCTCTAGTAGATTGTCCCAATCCTCTGTTCCTTTCCAAAGTGCTTTTTTAAGCTCTGCCACCGCTTGAGGTATATATGCCGAAATACGTTCAGCGTGTTGCTTAACTGCTTCTTCAAGGGAATCGAAGTCAGGGTGCAGTTCAGAAAGCAATCCTTTAGCATGTGCCCAGTCTGCCGATTTCCAAGCATGTGCTGCTAATGAAAGTTCAGACATTGCTGCCGTTCCAATTTTTCGCAATAACAATGGTGCAATGACAAATGGCCCAATACCAATTGCCATTTCAGAGAGCTTAACTTCAGTATGGTTTGTGGCGATGGCATAATCACAAGCTGCAATAAGCCCAACTCCGCCGCCCACTGCTTTGCCGTGGATGCGTCCAATTATGGGTTGTGGACAAAGTCGCATTGCATTAATCACATCAGCAAAGCCCATAAAAAATGCTTTTCCTTCTTCTGAAGTTTTTATGGCCAATAGCTCATCGAGGGATGCTCCTGCACAAAAGGCCTTTGTAGGGTCACTCTGCAATATAACCACATGTACATTATTGTCTTTAGAAACCGATTCAAATGCCTCTTTCAAATCTTTGAGGTGTATAGCAGGAAAGGCATTTTGCTTGGCATGTGCAAAATGAATCCGAGCCACCCCAGCATTTGTACTGATTTGTACGCCTTCGAATATAAACTGATTCGCCATATCTTTGTAATCAATGAAGCAAAAATAAACAATATAGAATAGACAACACAGAGTAGTTTTGAAAGGTGTATTACTTGATTTGGATGGTGTTTTTTATGTCGAACAGCAATTAATTGATGGTGGCATAGACTGCCTGCAATGGTTGAACGATCGACAAATTCCATATCGTTTTGTGACCAACAATACCACAATGTGTAGGAAAGACTTGACTGCTAAACTCAGTCGATTGGGTCTTGAAGTAGATGAGAAAGAGATTGTGAGTGCCAATTATGCGGGTGTGCTTTTGATCGATCAACGAGGGTTTAAACGCTTTCGGTTGGTTCTCCGTCCTGCAGCAAAGCTGGATTACCCAACAAACTGTTTGCAAAAACCTGATGCTATCGTCATTGGAGATATTGGAAATCGTTGGGGCTATAATTTACTCAACGAATTGATGAATCAAGTTT
>CACOXF010000074.1 GCA_902631125.1 uncultured Bacteroidota bacterium | reverse complement strand
CTGATCAAAAGCTACATTTTCAAGTCAAAAAATTAGATTATTATTTATCGACGCTTGACCCAAATAATAATTTTGAAACAGATAATATGTTTTATTCTGATAAAAACTTCGATAAAGATGGATTGACGTCAAGCACTTTATTTGATGGCAAAATTACACTTAATTTTGATGAAATTGTTTATTTCAAAGAAGACAACCCTGATACTGATGATGTTGATGAGTCATCACAGGTAGATCAACGATTGAGCCCACGCGTTAGAATCCCCTTAGATACCTCTTTTTTTCAGCAGTATATCCTTGACAAAGAGGGGGATGATGTAATCATCGATAACAATCGTTTTCAAGAATATTTTAATGGAATTATGATCGATATGCAACCAACCAACCCATTAATGATGCAACTTAATTTTGGGGCTGGGCAGATCAAAATAAATTACGATTATAAAAAACTGACGCTTAGTAATGGCGGAGATGCAGCAAATGCAAATGACTATGTTTCTCAAGACAGTTCATCGACTTTCAGCATCAACTTGGGCGGGGTTAGATTTAATACCATCACACAATCGGCACCCGATTCCGAAATTCAAACTGCATTGAGCGGAAATGATGATGGACAAAACATATACCTCAAAGGAGGGTTAGGAGTTTTCTCCACTATTGATTTATTTGCAGGTGCTGATGGTCAATTGCAATTGGAAAACTTTAAAGCGAACCCTTGGCTTATCAATGAAGCCAACCTCATTTTATACATTGACCAACAGAAAATCAATTCACTGGGGATAAAAGATTTACCCAACCGTTTGTATTTGTTTATTGAGAGCAATGGATCACCCCTTGAAGATTTTTCAATCGACGCAAGTGCTGGCCCATATCCTGAAGACAACAAAACAACTTTTGGGGGTCTAGGACAATATGATGGTGAAGGCGAGGTAACTTCATATAAATTTGTGATTACTAAGCATATCAGCAACCTGATTCGTGAGCCTGCAGACTTCGAAAACGTACGCCTTGCATTGAGTACGAGCTCGCCATTCATCAACACCCAAATCTCAGATGTTATTTCTCCTACAGAGTTTAGTATTCCACAATCTACAATTACCACCCCAACGAGCGTGATTCTTGCAGGACCAAACCACAGGAACCCTGATCTTCGGTTGCAATTGGAGATTTATTATACTGATTACGAGTAGTTGCCGAAAACATCCTGTTTTTTCATAAATATTGATTTAGAAAGCGGTGTAAAGAAAATGATTTTTTACAGCTTTTTTCGCAATCGTGCCACAGGAGCTCCTATAATTTCCCGATATTTGGCAACAGTGCGGCGGGCAACTGGATAGCCTTTTTGATTCAATTGTTTTTTCAGTTCCTCGTCAGTAAGAGGGCTCGTTTTGTCTTCCGAAGCAATAATATCTTCTAAAGCTTTTCTAATTTCTATAGACGACACATCCTCTCCGTCACTATTGGTCATCCCCTCGGAAAAGAAAGATTTAAGCAATCGGGTGCCATAAGGGGTGTCTACGTATTTGCTATTGGCTACCCTAGACACTGTTGAGATATCCATCTTAATAATGCTTGCAATGTCACGCAACACCATCGGTTTGATTTTTTGTTCATCGCCAGATAAAAAATAGTCTTTTTGATAATCCATGATTGCATTCATAGTGATGAATAGCGTGTGGTTTCGCTGCTTAACTGCATCGATAAACCATTTTGCAGCATCGAGTTTTTGCTTGATAAACAAAACAGCTTCTTGTTGTTCTTTACTTTTCACAGCCGACTCTTTATAGCCCTCCATCATATTTTTATAAGTGGCTGAAACATGAAGTTGAGGAGCATTCCTTCCGTTTAGGGAGAGTTGTAATTCACCTTCTACAATTCGAATTGTAAAATCGGGGGTGATATGACTATTGATTTTGGTTGATGATGCATAAGAGGCTCCCGGCTTTGGATTTAGTTTTTCAATCTCAGCGATGGCATCTTTCAGTAGATTTTCATCAATACCTAGTGTACTCATCAATTTATCAAAATGCTTTTTTGAAAATGGCGTAAAATGAAACTTGATGATGTTGTATGCAAGCGAAACCTCAGGCGATTGAGATTTGCGTTGCAGCTGAAGTGCTAAACACTCTTGCAAGTCCAATGCACCAACTCCCGCAGGGTCGAGTTTTTGAACTTTTTCGAGGACTTTTTGCACCTGATTTTCTTCCACATATAAGTTTTCGGTAAACGCCAAATCATCGACAATGTCAAGTAAGCTCCTTCGCAGATATCCTGTATCATCAATACTACCAATCAAAAACTGCGCAATTTGACTATCGGTTTCACCCATACTAAATGTTGCCATTTGATCCATCAGAAATTGGGTAAAGCTAATACCAGCGGCATAGGGCACCTGTTTGTCATCATCATCAGGACTATGGTTGTTTGTATTGAGGCGGTAGGAGGGGATTTCATCATCACTGAGATATTCGTCGATGTTAATATCTGTTTCTATGATATCGTGATCATCATCTGACGAGTTGTCAAAATCTTGATTTTCAGTTGCTTCTTTTCCAGCTTCAAGTGCTGGATTTTCTTCTAGTTCTTGTTGTAGTTTTTGTTCAAACGAAAGTGTGGGCAACTGAATAAGTTTCATCAACTGAATTTGCTGAGGCGATAGCTTTTGGGAAAGTTTTAAATGGAGTTTTTGTTTTAACATGACTATTTTCCATTCTAAAGGTACAAAAACCTTGTCAGATGAAAACTGTTTCAGAAGGATGCATTTTGGGGGGTACGTGGAAAGGGAATCACATCACGGATGTTGGACATTCCTGTTGCAAATTGAACCCGAAGTTGCTTTTTATCAACTCGACCAGAACATGGATTTGGCTGAAGACTTCATCAAATATGTGCTTCAGTATGTTGTTGACAATTGCAAATACGATTTGGCCTTTTTGGATCAACGATTGTCGAATGAAGAAAAAACAAAACCTCAAATGGAGCGACGCCCAATGGGTTTGCTCGAACAAATTCGCTTTGTTGTCGACAATCAATTTGTTCGACTATCGTACACTGAAGCCTTTGATATTTTGAGAAACTCAAAGCCAAACAAGAAAAAAAAGTTCA
>CACOXF010000073.1 GCA_902631125.1 uncultured Bacteroidota bacterium | reverse complement strand
TCACCAATTGGCATTTGAATTGGGTTTCCTGTCGCAACAACATCTGCGCCACGCTGCAACCCATCTGTTGAGTCCATGGAAATTGTTCGAACTTGGTCTTCACCAATGTGCGACTGCACTTCCAACACGAGCTGACTACCATCGTCTTTACTAATTTCGAGTGAATCATAGATGTTGGGAAGCGGAGCTACCGAGGTATCAAATGATACATCAACAACAGGACCAATGATTTGGGCGACTTTACCTTTTACTTGAGCCATAGAATATAGAAATATATTTGCCTAAAAACTTGTTTTATTGGCTGTAAATATAAGGCAAAAACTATGATTTTATTGATTGATTTATAAACAAAAAAAGCACCCATTAGGATGCTTTTTTTAACATTTATTTGCTCTATTAAATGTCAATTCGAAGGCCTGTGTAATAAACAGATCCGATTAAACCAGAACCTGGAAGTGAAACATAATTGTCTCCACCGATATTATTCCCTCCAATTTCTAAAACTGCGTTTAAGCTAGGTAAATCAAAAGATGCTTTCGCATCAATAACAGTATTAGAGTCAATGGTATTACTGAAGAAAGAAGATTCATAGTAATATTCTGAATTGTAACGCAAATTACCACTGAATGAAAAATAGCCTTTAGTATAGTTTACACCTGCCTTGAGCCTGTGATCTGGTGTATTCCAAGAAATAAAAGATGTAATTTCATCATTATCATCATAATCCTTCTGATTATATTCGTAAACAAGATTAACATTTAAATTATTGGAAAAAGATTTTATTGCTTCTAAACTAACACCAAAGGCATTGAACTCCTCATCAAGATTTGAATCAACTTGGAATCCATAAAAACTACCCCCAGCAAGTGCAGCCTCAACAGTTGGTAATGATGATGTTAAAACAGGAGAATTAATGAATTTACCAGCAATTTTATCTTGGTAATTACTGTAATATCCACTTATATCAAGGGTAAAATCAGGATTGTTAAACCTATATCCTAGTTCTAACATAGTCACTGTTTCAGCCTTAACGTAATCCAAATCAACAGCCTGACCAGAAAGGATATCAAAAGCATTATTAAGAACTTCAGGCCCAGTGTATGTGTGAACCTCACCATTTCTCAACGCAACAGTTTGATTAAATCTTTCTATACTTTCTTTAGATGAACCAAGAATCGTGTATGTTCCTTGACTATAACCAATAAATTTATCCTGGTTGGTAGGGTTTCTAAATCCTTGCTGAGCAGATAAACGGATATTTTGGTTATCACTTACATTAAAAAGTAATCCAAGTCTGGGAGTGATATTTCCATCCTCAAGAACTGTTTGCTTATCATACCTTAGTGAACCTGTCAAGGTGATATTATCATCAAATATATTACGCTTAAGCTGTGCGTAAGCTCCGTACTCTTGATACTCAATTGGTTCATTATAATCTGTATACAAAGTACCTTTTGTGTCAAGACTGTATTGTCTGAGATTTGCTCCAACAATTAATTGTCCAATAGAAAGTTTATCTTCGAAATCATAGTCAATTTCGTAATTGTATATTTTAGAAACGTCTACAATTTTAGCTCCTGTACCCAAGTTATCAGCTGAAATTTCAGATGCTGCATCAAACGCTGCATCAAACGCTGATGTACCTGGCTTTAACATTCCAGCGTCAGCTGCTGCTCTAGCTGCATTATGAAATGGTTGTGTTGAGTATCCTAAAAAATCATCAAAAGTAAGCGTGGCTGGATTTGTAGTAGTTCCTCCACTCGCAGCATAAGTTCCAGCAACAGTCTGTATTTGCGTTGCAACACCTGTTAGAAGAGCACCAACACCAAATAAAGGGTTAGCTTGATATTGAGCTGCATACAAGGCAGGTGGATACTCTACTTGACCAATTGCGCCCAAATATGTTTGAAGGTATGTAAGGCCCCATCCTTGTTGAATCCCTGTTGCGCCGGATGGATAAGAAGACTGTTGCTGTAAAGCAATGGACATTAATTGAGCCACTAAAGTTTCACCAGCGTCTTCTTTTGTAAAATAGAATCTAGAAGTTAAACCTCCAGATTGATACTCAACTTTATGCTGTTGAATTTCAACATCATCCAAATGATAGCGAGTTCCACCCGTTGACAATGGAGCTGTACCTGTACCTAGCAAAGACTGGATAGTAATTTCAGATTTACTATTAGGTCGATAGTGAATAGCTAAATTTGCTTTTGTGTTGCTAGTTTCTGATCCAAACATATCAACATCATTAAAACCAGTAGATAGAATGGTTCCAAAATAATTTGGAGAAATAGGAGCAAGTGCAGAAAAAGCAGGATTTCCTGTTACACCAACTAGTTGATCAAAAATCAAAGCGGTTGAGAATGCTATTTCACCTTCTTCATTTACTGCATTATAATCAGGTGCGTTTGCTGGATAATCATCAAAAATAACTCCGTTTACACTATGCCTGTAATCTTGTGCAGACCAATCTGTCCCTTCCTTGTGCGAAAGTGAAGCTTTAATTGCCACCTTGTCCGAAAGTTGTGTTGCCAAACGCGCAGAAATTTCAGTAAAATCATTTTGACCTGCTGTGTCTTGGTCAGTTACTCCTTGCTTTACTTTAACACTAATACCTTGATGATCAAAAGGGTTTTTACTGTTTAAAAACAATATTCCTTTGTAAGCATCCGCACCATATAATGCTGAAGCAGCACCAGGAACAAGCTCAATACTTTGAACGTCAAGCTCATTTAAACCAATTAAGTTACCAACTGCAAAGCCGAATACAGGCATTTGGTTATTCATTCCATCCACTAATGTAACAAGACCTTCGTTATAAATGTCTGAAAATCCACGAATTTGAACCTGGTTAAATACAAGCCCAGCTTCAACTAAACTTACGCCTTTAAGGTTTGCAAGACCATTAAAATAGTCAGCAGATGGTGTGTTTTCAATTTCCTGCAGACTAAATTTTTCTACGGTTACAGGAGATTCAAAAATTCGCTCTGCCATCCTTGAAGCTGATACCACAATCTCATCGAGTTGTGTACTCTCTTCAGAAAGTTGGATTGTTAGTGATCCACTAGCCTGAGTTACATCTACTGTCATCGACTCAAAGCCCACGCTCGA
>CACOXF010000072.1 GCA_902631125.1 uncultured Bacteroidota bacterium | reverse complement strand
ATTTGAGTTTCAGATAAAAGATTTTAGAGAGGTGGCCGAGTGGTCGAAGGCGCACGCCTGGAAAGTGTGTATACGCCTAAAGCGTATCGAGGGTTCGAATCCCTTCCTCTCTGCTAGTTTGTTTAACATATTTTTATATCTTTAGCGTCCAGACAAAACTTTAATTCAATTATTTCTATCATGAATCGATTATCACTATTATTATTTTTATGTGCTCTAATGTCACAACCAGCGTTGTGGGCAAGTACAAACATTTCACAAGACCCCAACGAAGAAGTCGCTGTTGATGAAGTTGATTCTGTAACTATCGACTCCCTAGCTGTTGCTGACGAGGTTGCAATGGAGCCTATGTCAGAGTCAGAAGTGGAAGAAGCTGAACCAGCTGGATTTACACAAGAACTAAAGAAGCGATTCATTGAGGGTGGACCGGGATTTATGGGTATAGTACTGCTCTGTTTAATCCTAGGACTTGCGATTGCAATTGAGAGAATAATTTTCCTAAATTTATCAACTACTAATACTGCCAAACTCACTGCATCTGTTGAGGATGCACTAAAAAGCGGTGGGGTAGAAGTGGCAAAAGAAGTTTGCCGAAATACTAGTGGCCCAGTTGCATCAATCTTTTACCAAGGTTTAGATCGTTCCTCAGAAGGAATTGAAAATGCTGAAAAAGCAGTTGTTGCTTATGGTGGTGTTCAGATGGGTCAGCTTGAAAAAAATGTATCTTGGATCTCATTGTTTATTGCCCTAGCCCCTATGCTTGGGTTTATGGGTACTGTAATTGGCATGATTCAAGCATTTGACAAAATTGAAGCTGCTGGTGATATGCAACCTTCACTTGTTGCAGGTGGTATCAAAGTAGCACTTTTGACGACTGTATTTGGATTGATTGTTGCAATCATTTTACAAATATTCTACAATTATATTGTTGCAAAAATTGATAGTATTGTTAATGACATGGAAGATGCTTCCATTTCATTGATGGATATGTTGGTCGCAAATACAAAGTAACATTTCACCAAAAATAATATCCATATGAATATGCAAAAGTTTTTTAAATATGCTGCACTTGTTCTTGGTGTAATTGGTTTGATCCTCCAAGTCGTTATACTCAATCAAGGTGACGACAATATTAAATTGAATGCTTTATCGGGTGACTATGGTGTTGTTTCTACCATGGTGACTTTGGCAATAATCGTGTTGGCTATAACAGTATCACTCACACTAATTTTCTCCATTACCAATTTAGCCTCTAATCCTAATAAGCTCAAAAAAGCATTGCTTTATATTGGTGCATTTGGAGTTGTTGTACTTATTGCATTTTTGTTTTCTTCAGGAACTGAAACGCCATTAAAAGATGGTGATATTCTGTCTGCATCTGGTTCTAGGTTGATTGAGACTGGTTTACGTACATTCTATTTCCTAGTATTTATTGCTGTTGGTGCAATGCTGTACACTGGCATAATTCGATTGAAAAAATAAAGTTTCATGGCAAAAAGAAAAGCACCCGAAGTCAATGCAGGATCAATGGCAGATATTGCCTTTTTACTTTTGATTTTCTTTTTGGTAACAACAACCATTGAAACCGATTCTGGTCTTAATAGAAAATTACCCCCCATGGAAGATGTGGTGGATCCACCCATTATTAAGGAGCGTAACATCTTTACAGTGGTTGTCAATAAGTACAACCAATTGCTTGTAGAAGAAAAACCGCTTGAGCTTGTAAATTTACGATTAGAAGCAGTCAAATTTCTCGACAACGGCGGTGGTAAAGGAGAAGAAGCATGCGATTATTGTTTAGGAGATCGAAATCCAGATTCGTCTGATAATCCTGACAAAGCAGTAATTTCGTTGAAAAATGACCGCGAAACGGACTATAAAGTTTATATCGCAGTCCAAAACGAATTGGTTGCAGCATATAATGTATTACGTAACAGAGAGTTCAAACGACTAAACCCTAACTTAGGGTTGGATTTTGTTCAAGCGAATAAAATTTATAATGATCCAAGAACTAGCATTACCGAAAAAGAACGACTCAAACCCCTGCTGGCCGAAGTAAAGTTGTTATTTCCACAAAAACTTTCAGAAGCAGAACCGAGTAAAACAAATTAGCAATGTCAAAGTTTAAAAAGAAAAAAGGAGGAGACCTTCCAGCGATATCAACCGCTTCGCTGCCTGATATTGTATTTATGTTATTGTTCTTTTTTATGGTAGCAACTGTTATGCGTGACAACACTCTATTGGTGTCAAACACATTACCTGCTGCTGATCAGGTGCAAAAGTTAGATAAAAAAGATAGAGTGATGTACATCTACGCAGGAAAGCCAAGTGCACGTTATCAAGATAAATTTGGCACCGAGGCTCGTATCCAGCTCAATGATAAATTTGCAACAGTTCAAGACGTTGCAGCTTTTGTTTTGGCTGAAAAGGCGTCAAAACGACAAGAGTTGCAAAACGTGTTGACCACTGCACTTAAAGTTGATGGTGACACCAAAATGGGACTGATTTCTGATATCAAACAAGAACTGCGTAAAGTTAACGCATTAAAAATCAACTATACGACTCGCGTTGGGGATTATTCTCAAAACCTTAACTAAGTCGATTGATATAGTAATAATATAAGCGCCAATTTCATTGGCGCTTATTTATTTTTGGGATATGCAAAAACAGCTACTTGTATTTCTTTTTTTGACGAGCTTTACTCTAGCACAGTCACAAGCTGATTCAGCATACAGAGAGGACCAGATATATGTCACCATTGGCTATCCACTGCTCCTGAATGCCACCGATGGGATCACCCAAAATAAACTATCTCACACCTTATCTCTTGGGTATATTCGTGATATGCCAATCAATGCCAATAGGAACATAGCCATTGGACTGGGTTTGGGAATCAATTATAACGTGCTGTTTACCAATCTGAAATTCAATGACGATATGACCACTAATGTGGTATCAAGTGATATAATTAATCAATGGAACTACACTGAAGTAGAAGTTCCATTAGAATTTAGGTGGAGAAACTCAACCCAGAACAATTATCAATTTTGGCGTGTCTATACAGGTTTGGTTGGGCATTATGTACTCTCGGCAAAACAACATACAAATTCAGGTTCATTGAAGTCTACTGTGCCTCTTACGAATCGAAACTTCAGATTCGCATTTCGATTAAATCTTGGAAAC
>CACOXF010000071.1 GCA_902631125.1 uncultured Bacteroidota bacterium | reverse complement strand
ACACGAAAGAATTTAGGGCCTTACTTTTTTTCTATTGCACAAGCACCTGACGGTAAATACTGGCTAGGTACCATCGCAGGGCTCATTGTATGTAATCAAATTGAGGATATCGAAAAAGGTGATTTTCAGTGGCATTTTTCGAAAATAAACGATGATGCATCTCTCAATGATAATTATATTTCATCACTTTACTTTGATAAATCAGGAGTTTTATGGATTGGAACAGAGGATGGCTTAGATAAATATGATCCTTTTGAAAACTTATTTACAGCTCGCAGTGATATTTCAAACTATATTGATACCTATTTTATAAAAATTAGAGGATTTGCTAAAACCTTTGATTCGAAGATTATTGCGGCTTCGCGACAGAATGGTCTTTTTAAGCTAGGCAATAATCAGTTCGACTTTTTATTCAAAAGTGATTATGATATTTCAAGTATATTTTCAATTGACGGAAAAACTTTTTATTTAGGTTTATGGAATGGAGCTCTCTTAATATATAATTATGAGAAAAATCAAGGAAAAATAGTAGACACTGGAATAGATAATGATCTTATTTTAACAATTGCTGAGTACAGTGATACCGAAATTATTATAGGTTCGAATAAAAATGGTGTTGTTGTTTTAAATAAAAACACTTTTAATATTGTAACTCCTCCCCAACTTGTTATTGCTAATAATTCCGTTTCAAAAATAGTGAATGATGGAAAACAAAATTTATGGATATTAACTAAAGCAGGGATTTCAAAATTTAATACAATATCAAAAAAAGTTAAAGTTTATGCAGTAACTGTAAGTAATAATGTTAACCCTATAGAAAATAACGTAAGTGATCTTATAATTGATTCAAATAATGATGTTTGGGCAGCAACCAGAAAAGGTTTAGAAAAATATATTGTTTCAAAGGATAGATTTGAGTTAGTTACAGAACTAAAAGAAGTTCAAGATGCCGGGATTACCTCTATGGTTATCGACAAAAATGATAACTTATGGTTAAACTTAAACAGTAATAAAATTGCTAAGTATAACATTAAACAGGATAAAGTAATTATTTATAATATTAATAGTGGTAACAATAGATCGGAAGTTTATAGCTCAAATGAATTTTACAATTTTGATGAGCAAGGTATTTATTTAGGGGGTAAAAATGGTATTATTAATTTTTCACCTACTCAAATAATGGAAAATAAATGGTCTCCCATGCCTGTAATAACTAGATTTAAAATTGATAAATCTTCAGTCTTACCGGGTCAAAAAGTTAAAGATCAAATTCCTTTAAAAATAGATTTGAATTACAATAAAAATGTTGAACTGGATTATAATAATAGAAATTTTTCAATTGTATTCTCCGTACCCTCTTATAGTAATCAAAAATCGAATAAATTTAAATATATGCTAGAGGAATTTGATGAAGATTGGATAGAAACAAATTATCTAGATAGAACGGTTCAATATGTAGGACTGGATCCAGGTAAATACGTTTTTAAAGTTAAGGCAAAAAACAGCGATGGATATTGGAGTGACATATCATCATATAACATAAGTATAAGCCCCATTTTTTGGTTATCTTTTCCAGGAATAGTGATAATCTTAACTATTCTATCGATTTTATTCTACGTCGTTACTAAACAATTAAAATACCGTTTGGATTTAAAAAAAGCGCTACTAATGGAAAAAGTCAAAAGGGAACGGGACGAAAAATTGAACAAAGAAAAACTGCGCTTTTTTACAAACATTTCACATGAACTAAGAACTCCTTTAACTTTAATATTTGCTCCACTAAAGCAATTACTTGAAAGTAATAAAGGAAATGATTTAGATAAAAGTAAAATGAATTTGATTTATCAGAATGCAAATAGACTATTACGTTTAGTTGATCAAATTTTAGATTTTAGAAAAACAGAAACAGGGGAATTAAAATTAAAGGTGGTTAAAACAGACGTTCTGTCAAACACTAAAAATGTTTTTTATTCATTTGAAGAATTGGCACTTTCAAAGAATATTAACTTTAATTTGAATATTGAAAGTGAACCCATAGAATGTTGGATTGATATTGATAAGTATAGTAAAATTTTATATAACCTGCTTTCTAATGCCATGAAATTTACTCAAAACTATGGTAATGTTGATTTGTTCATTGGAGTTGAGGATGACAATCATAAATCACTTATAATAGAAGTAAGTGATGATGGTATAGGCATTCCTACTGAAAGTCAAGGCAGTGTTTTTAAAAGATTTTATCAAGCTAATAATAGTAAAGAAATCACTACTGGCACTGGAATTGGATTATCTTTTGTAAAAGCCCTTGTTGAAATACACAAAGGTGAAATTAAGTTAGAGAGTAAACCAAAATTTGGAAGTATTTTTACTGTTAAGCTTCCAATCTCTAAAGAATGTTTTGATAAAAGTGAAATATTTGAGTTTTCATCAAACGAGGTTTTTAAAAATTCTACAGCAGAAGTAAAATTTGAACCAGCAAGAAATAATACGAATATTAAGCCGAAAATTCTTGTTATTGACGACAACTTACAATTACGAAAATATTTGGTTGAATTTTTGTCTAATGATTATATAGTTTATGAAGCAGAAAATGGTAGAATGGGTTTTGAGGTTTGTAAAAAAGTGAAGCCAGTACTCTGCATTGTCGATGCTATGATGCCTGAAATGGATGGGTTTGAATGTGTTAAATCAATCAAAAATGATGAAGAAATTAGTCATACAGCTGTAATACTACTCACTGCATTAAACAAAAATGAAAATAGAATTAAAGGATATAAAGTTGGCGTAGATGGTTATTTGGCAAAGCCTTTTGATCCTTTTCTGTTGAAAACAAGAATTGAGAGTATTATAAAAATAAAATCTGATTTAAAACAGAAATTTTTAGGGTTAGCAGATACTGATGTGGAAGATTTAGCACATTCACAGATTGATGCAGATTTTATATCTCAAGTCAATATGCTAATTGATAAAAATATTGACAACCCTAAACTTAACACGAAATACTTGTGCGATAAATTAGGAATAAGTTCTTCACACTTATATCGTAAAATAAAACAATTAACGGATCTTTCCCCAAATGAATTTATTAGAACTTTAAGATTAAAAAAAGGAGCTATTTTATTAAGGTCAAAAAAATATAATATTTCAGAAGTCACATTTATGGTTGGATTCAATGATCCACTTTATTTCAGTAGGTGT
>CACOXF010000070.1 GCA_902631125.1 uncultured Bacteroidota bacterium | reverse complement strand
TAGAGTGTATTGAGCAATAGAATCCTGAAACTGAGTATTAGAAAAAACCACATCCGGATTTTTAACCGGAAGCATAGAATCATCTACTATATTACTTTCAATATATATTATGGCTAGGAAAATTAATGGTAATAATAAAAGGTATATAAATCCAACACCCATTTTTTTTAGATGTGATATAACTTTGTTTTTCTTAACTTTTTTTGAAAAAGACATACTTAAATTTACTAATATATCACACAGATATATAATCCAACTGCATTTAACATACTTACTGATTTTATAAAATCATTTTTTATGTTTTTCCATTGATTATTTTTATGAAATACATTCGTCATTTTATTTTTTAAGATAATTCCAAACATAGTGCTCAGAAGGAATGTGAGATTCTTCAAATATTTGCTTTGCTTTTTCAACCAGTGCTGGATATTTGGCAGCAAGGTTATTGGTTTCGCTTATGTCATTATTTATATTATAAATTTCAATAGGTTGGTGCTCTTTATTGTGCATGCCTCGTTGTATAGCTTTCCAATCTCCAAAGCGAACTGCTCGCCATCCATCTTTCTCATAAAACTCCCAATACATATTACGATTAGACAGGTCTTGCTTACCACCTTTTAAAGTGGCTAAAATACTTGTTCCATCAATACTAGCTGGGATCGATGCACCTGATAATTCTGCAAGTGTCGGAAGTACATCTGCAAAATACCAAGGCAAATCACTTATCTCTCCTTGCGCAATTACATTTGGATATCTCACAATCATTGGGACGCGTATACCCCCTTCATAAGGATCTCTTTTTACACCTCTAAGTGGAGAATTACTTTTAAATAATTTCCATATTTGCGTACTTTCAGCAGCACCGTTATCTGAAGTAAAAAATACAATAGTGTTTTCATCAATATTGGATTCTTTTAATTTTTGCAGAATTCTACCTACTGTAACATCCATCAAGCTAATCATGGCAGCATACGCTTTTGCATCAGTATCCCATTTTTGGTGTTTATAAGCTCCTAAATCTGGTAATTCATAATTAGAATGTGGAATGCAAAGTGGTAGGTATAAAAAGAATGGATTGTTTTGATTTCTTTCAATAAATTCAATAGCCTCATTAGCAAAAATATCATGTGTATAATCTTTTCTATTACCATCACTATTTCCTAATAAAATTGCTTTTTTTCGGTTCTTCCATACATAATCAGGGTAATAGGAATGTGCTCGCCTTTGATTTAAAAATCCGTAAAACTCATCAAATCCCTGGGAATTTGGTTCACCCTCTGTGTTCGGTTCTCCAAGCCCCCATTTACCTATCATCCCAGTTCGATAACCTGCATTCTTTAATACTTCTGCAACTGTTATATCCTCTTCCATTAAGGGTATTCTTCCTTCAATACCTGCTAATCCTTTTACTCCACCAAGGCCAAAATTGCCTCTCACACGTGTATGCCCCGTATGCAATCCTGTCATTAAAACGCTTCGCGCAGGTGCACATACTGATGAACCAGAGTATGTTTGGGTAAAGCGCATACCTTCTTTAGCCAATTTATCAATGTTTGGTGTTTGAATTATCTTTTGCCCATAGCAGCCTAAATCTGCATACCCTAAATCATCAGCCATAATAAAGATGATGTTAGGCTTTTTAAACTGCGAAATTTGTACAACTTCTCTCTCTTTTATTAATTTGAAGACAATTAGAATAAAAAATACTAGTATGGCATAAAGTACATTCTTACGTTTTTTAATCATCTTCTTATTCTTTAATTATTTTTGATGAACCAAGCCAATTGTTTTGTATTTCGATACCTTTAGAATTGATAGCATTTAAAAAAATACGAGTGTCCTTGCTCACTTTACAGTTTGTAATAAAAGCATCTTTGACTTTTTTAAATCGAACCATTGGTTGCTCTTTTACTGTATTACCCAACTTAAAATCATTAATAGAAACAGTCTCTGCATTACTTATACTTAATGGTATCCCATTATTACAATCTACAGTAACATTATTGATACTAAAGTTCTTTACAAAATCAACATTAAAGCCATTTGTGCTTTTAAAGCTAGAATTAATTATTGAAATATTATCAACTGGTGCTTCAGGCAGCCCTTTAATTTCTAAACTATTTTCGCAATCAATAGCGTAAATATTGCTTATATATATATCTTTAAAATGAGGTGTTTTTTCTGTTACCGGAAACACCGTTTCGTCCTTAGTACCGTAATACATATCAATTGAAATAGGAGTTTTGATATTAGACATGACAATATTACTTGCATTGTAGTTTTCAACCGTTCCTCCTCTATCTCTATTTGTTTTAATTCTGAGACCTCTTAATGTTCCGTTAAAAACGCAATTAGATATCGTTACATTCTTTACCCCACCAGACATTTCACTTCCTATCCCAATGGCACTTCGCCCATTTGCAAAAGTGCAATTACTAATCACTATATTTTCACTTGGAATACCTACCCGTCTTCCATCTTCATTATATCCTGATTTTATTGTAATACAGTCATCTCCAACATCAACATAGCAACCAATAATTCTAACATTACTACAAGATTCAGGATTTATTCCATCTGTATTTGGAGATTCATAAGGTTGAATAATTGATAACTTTTCGATTATTACGTTTTCACAATAAACCGGGTGGATTGTCCACGCAGGAGAATCAATAAAAGTTAATTCACTTATTAATACATTGGTACAATTGTATAAATTTACCAATCTAGGTCGAGGTACTTTCAATGGGCTGCCTTTGGGATTATTAGGTTCTCGCTCATTTAACCCCATTTTTTTTCTGAGGGCTTTAGTCCGATAATAAGCCTTCCACCATTTCGCTCCTTGACCGTTTATTTTACCTCTTCCAATAATAGATACATTATCTAAATCATGCCCTGTGAATAGTGAAGCATATACTTTTCGCTCAATACCTTCCCACTTCCCATCTATAATTGGGCAGTTTTCAATATCATCACTAAAAATTAATTCAGCTCCAGAATACACTTCAAAAGTTATATTACTTTTTAAAAATAAGGGCCCCGTTAAATACTTACCTGGGGGCACGATAACTTTACCACCACCTTTTTTTGCGCATTCATCAATGGTTTTTTGTATGGATGCAGAACACAATGTTACACCATCACTTATGGCACCATAATCCATTATATTAAATAAGTCATTTTGACTATATCCGTTAAATATTGAAATAACA
>CACOXF010000069.1 GCA_902631125.1 uncultured Bacteroidota bacterium | reverse complement strand
AATCGAAATGTGATTTTGGAGCTATTGTACAGCGTAAAACCTCCAACATAGTCATCTTCAATAAGAACTTCAATATCATTGTCAGGGTCAAGTAGTGTGATGCTTTCAGAGGGGTCTATAGTCTCTAAAGTATAATAAGTGTTTTCTTCGTCAGGTAAGGTTTGATTATTAGAAAAACCAAATGAAAAGTGAAGAGATTTTGGAATAACAGGACCCAATTCAAAACGAATAACATCATCATTAGATTGTTTTGGAAGTAGATAAGATGTAAATCGCCCATCACTAAAAGGAGTAAAGGTTCCACTGCCAACCGACAGTGCTTGTGACAATGTAGGAGCTGAGTAGGGAAGCTCATTTTCAACCACAAGTTGAGGAGGATCTATGGTAAGATCGATTTCAAAATCCCCTAAAGACTCTATTTGATTATATATCCCATCATTGTCATTATCTAAGTCGACATTATCAACAACTCCATCTTTATCCAAATCATTTGGGCAAATGCTCACATTGACAGCAGAGGAATACACAATACTGTTTGGAGACAAACATTCAATCACAACTTTGAGGCGATAAGACCCAAAAGAGTTGGGGGTGTATTCAGAACTGTCAGATGATCCAGTAAAGATGTTCTCCCAAGATCCGTCATCTTTTTGTTTTTGCCATTTGAGAGAGTCGTAATTTTCAGAGTTGGGAAGTTGCAAGACAACATTTGCTTTTCCAGTGGAATCAACACAGCTACCTAAAGTGTTCAGGTTCAAATTCGGATAAATTTTTGGCTCAAGGTTAAACCCAGAATAAAATGCTCCAGAAGTTGCGGTGTCATTAACATTGTAATAGGAGACATAAAGTTCCTTTGAGCCAACAATTGAAACATCGCCAACGAGGTCATCGATTCTGTGAATTTGGTAGTCAGCATTAGAGGTTTGGACAGGGCCAGGATCGAAAATAACATTGCTGAGGGATAAAATATCGTCTCCATTCACTTTCACTGATGACCCATACGAACTAAGCACAAACAAAGAACCATTAAAATTAGAATTTTCATCTACCTTATCAATCTGAGCAATGCTTTTGACATCCCCAACACTTGTACAACTTAGTGGCGGGACAAAAAACATCCCTTGATTTGCTCCATAAAAATGGATTTTCTGTCCGTTTTGACGCGTCCTTGTTAAATCTCCTTTTTTACCCGTTCCTTGAAAGACATAAATATTATTGTTCGATGTGATGCTTAGGGACTCAAAGTTTGAATCTGAATTTTTTAAAAATTCATCTCCCTCAATAAATATATTATCCCCCGCCTCAAGGTCAATTGAAGAGTTTGAATCACCATTTAAAGTGACTGTGGTTCCATTTTCATTTGCAATTACTAAAGCATTTTCAATACTGTTAAAACTATCCCCTTTTATTAATAGATAATTTGTAGCATCTACATTGGCGTCTAAACTGACAAGCTGATCAAACCCAATATCACTTCCAATAAGGTAGCCAAAATCCCTTTCCCCCTGACCATCTTGGTAACCATCTTCTTCTCCTTCAAAAAAATCAGGTGAATCAATAATTTCGTTGCTGAAGCTTCCTACTATTGAACCGGTGTTAACAATGATATTTTTTTGTGACTTAATGTGTGTCCCGATAAATCGCTCACAATCTTCTCCATTAAACAGAGCAATATAACTTTCATTTTTATTCAACACGATGCTGTTTGGAAGTCTTCCATCTAAATTTAAAGCTTCAAGTTGGTCGTCGGGGTTAAAAAATTCAACCAAAGTATTGTTTTCGGTTGCAATTAAAGAGAAAAAAGAAAAATCGTTATTATCCTGCCTTTCCATTCCACCAACACGAAAATCTATACCGAACCCGTTAATTCCCTTGCTTACAAGTGCCCCGGCATGATTATTTGCCTTTACGCGCAGAGAAACAAAAATTTCCCTGTCTGCTGTTACTTCAAATCCTTTATCCGTAAAAGTGTAGTTGTTTTCAAAGCTACTTGGATCAGCACCGACGTCATCATTGGATACTTCAACTCGAAAAGAATCGGTACTCGTAACAACTCCAGTTATCCAATTATTTGCTAATTGCCCTATCGGTTTAATGGTAAAGCGGGCCTCAGGATGTGGAGTTGAGATATACAAATAAGATTCATTGTAAAACACTTGATTTTGAGAATATTGACCAGGAATAGGTGGAATATAATGTCTAGTGCTCAATTGTGCGGTCCCAAAAAACGGAATTAAAAACCACAACCAAATATAGATTAAGACACAAACTAATGTTAAATGTTTATCTTTTATTTGCATTATATAATGATAGTGAAAAAAACAGCAATTGTAATGCCAATCTATATTTCAGCAAAATTATTGCTGTTTTTTGTTCTAATACAAACATATTCCAGTTTCGGGCAGTTTCAACTCCCGACTTACAAAGACTATCTTACTGATAATTATTTTTTGGTTCACCCAGCCATGGCAGGTGCCCAACTTGAGGGTGTCAAAGTGCGAATAACACACCGGGCGCAGTGGCAAGGGGTATCAAACGCACCAAGCTTACAAACAATCAATGCACACGGGCGCCTCGGATTAAAATCTGGAATAGGAACAGTTTTTTATAACGACAAAAATGGATTTCAAAAACAAGTTGGCGCCTCTTTCACTTATGCGCATCACATCAATCTTATACTTGGAAACAGAAATATTCATCAACTTTCATTCGGTCTTTCGACAGGTGTGATCAACAACACTCATGACCAAACACAATTTGCACCTGACCTTTCAGACCCACTTGTTCAGGGCAACAAAATGAAATCCAATGGGTTCCACATGGACTTTGGACTAACCTATATTCGCTATCAATTTTACACTCATTTGACCCTCAGAAACCTTATATTTAAGGGGAAGAACATTTCTGATAATATCAGTCTAGACAAAGGCAAAAAGTGGATTGCAAACGCAGGACACTTTTTTGAACTTAATGAAAGCACTAAGCTTGAACCCTCTGTAATGGTGCAACTTGTAGATTATGCGAATCTTCCATCCATTGATATTAACATGAAGGCACATCACTTTCTTAACAATCTTAAGCTGTCATTTGGGGCATCATATCGCTTTGGCACACAACCAAATGCAAATACTTTTGCTGGTGAAAACCTTAACCAAGATCATAAACAATTAACCCTATTAACTGGGCTTCAATTTAAAGGGTTTTCATTTTTCTATACTTACACCCACAGTTTCGAAGACATTCAAATTGCGCCATTCAATGGCCATCAATTTACTTTAGGATTTGATCTTTCCTCAGAAAAATTCAGATACCAACCTGTGCGTGGGATATTATAATGCAAAATTATGAAGATGAATAA
>CACOXF010000068.1 GCA_902631125.1 uncultured Bacteroidota bacterium | reverse complement strand
TAGTTGGCTTTCTGTACGGCTGAAAAGGTTGTTTGAGAAGACCTCGTACTGAGCTGTTTTCTTTTTCATCAGGAAAAACATCAACACCATATACTATTTTTTCAGGGTCCAAATACATATAAGTTCCCAGCAATCGATCCCATATGGAAAAGATATTTCCATAGTTTGAATCAGTGTATGGAAGTACATAGTGGTGATGCGTTTTGTGCATGTTTGGAGAGACAATAAAATAACTTAGAAGCATATCAAACTGTTGTGACAGCCTGATATTTGCATGGTTGAACTGACTTAACAAAGCTGAAAGTGATTGGTAAAGCATGACGACTCCTATGGGCGCGCCAATGATAAAAACTCCAAAGGTTGTGAACACAAAACGAACAATACTCTCCAAAGGATGATGACGATTAGCAGTAGTGGTATCGACATGATGATCCGAGTGATGAATAAGGTGCACCATCCAAAGAGGTTTTACCTTATGTTCTGTCCAATGCGCCAGATATGCCCCAATAAAATCGAGCAACATTACCCCGAAAATCACATGGATCCATAATGGCATTTCAACAGCGTTAAGCAGACCAAATTGATTTGCAGTGACCCAATCAGCTGTACCAAGGAGAATAAATGCCAATGAAAAGTTGACGATTATCGTTGTCAGCGTAAAGAAGAGGTTAGTAAGCGCATGTTTCCATTTTTTATATTGAAAACGGTAAAGAGGTAACACACCTTCAATCAGCCAAAAAAAAGTGATTCCTCCCGCAAGAATCATACTCCTATGAGCCGAGGGGATGGTCTCAAAATAATTGATTATCCATTCCATAACTTTTCTTTTTCAGGCTAAAATTACTAAAAAAAATAAACTCTAACCACTTGAGAATCATAACACTCATAACCTCAAGGAATGTTCATGTATTTGTGAGTTTGGAGAGATGCCTTCCATTCAGGGTGTTGAAGCACATAATCAACAATCATAGGCATCACTTGCTCACGTTTACTCCATTCAGGTTGCAAGAATAATTTACAATTGGGCTGCACTTTTGCTGCTTGTTCTTCAGCAAAAACAAAGTCGTTTTGATTATACACAATCACTTTGAGTTCGTCTGCGACTTTATAAATATCATCTAGAGGTAGCATTCTCTTTTTTGGTGAAAGGCAAATCCAATCCCAATCGCCTGAAAGTGGATACGCACCTGAAGTTTCGATGTGAGTTGCCAAATTTTCGTTTCGTAAACCAGTTGTAAGGGGTGCCATATTCCACATAAGTGGCTCACCTCCAGTCACAACAGTTATGTCAGAGTATTGTTTAGCATTATTGATGATTGTTGAAACTTCGGTTAATGAGTGTTTTTCAGCATCCCAACTCTCTTTGACATCACACCAATGGCAACCAACATCACAGCCTCCAATTCGTACAAAGTAGGCAGCACTCCCTTTGTGATAGCCCTCACCCTGTATGGTATAAAACTCTTCCATTAAAGGAACCACTAAACCATATTTTAGGGCTTCTTTCATAGGTCAGCGTAGCGTGAATACGCATGATATGTATTTTGCAAAAGCATCGCAATCGTCATTGGGCCAACACCGCCTGGTACTGGGGTGATATAACTCGCCTTCTCTTTGACGTTTTCATAATTCACATCACCAGTAATCACATAACCCTTTGGTTTTGAATCGTCGGGAACGCGGGTAATGCCAACGTCAATGATGATGGCTCCTTGTTTAATCATATCCTGCGTCAAGAAATTAGGAACACCCAAAGCAGAAACAACAATATCTGCTTCTTTGGTTATGGCCTTTAAATTCTTCGTTCGGCTGTGTGTAAGTGTAACAGTGGCGTTGCCCGGCGATGATTTTCGACTCAACAAAATACTCATCGGACGACCGACAATATTGCTGCGGCCAATGACAACTGCATGTTTTCCTGAAATATCAATCCTATACCTGTCCAGCAGTTCCACAATTCCATATGGTGTAGCAGGAACAAAGCTTTCCATATCCAAAGCCATCTTACCAAAATTGGTTGGATGAAACCCGTCAACATCTTTGTGGGGGTCAACTGCCATGAGTACTTTTTCTTCGTCAATGTGTTTTGGTAAAGGGAGTTGAACGATAAATCCATCAACCTCTTTGTCAGTGTTCAAACTGTTAATTTGCTGGAGTAATTCGTCTTCTGATGTAGTTTCTGGCAAATGAATCAAGGTAGATAGATATCCTATTTTTTCACAGGAGCGAACCTTACTCCCAACGTAAGTTAAACTGGCACCATCATTTCCTACCAAAACAGCTGCCAAGTGAGGTGGTCGTTTACCCTTTTTCATCAACTCATCTACAAGAACTGAAAGCTCAGATTTGATGTCATTACTTGTTTTCTTTCCGTCTAAAATTATCATATGCCTTTCATCATTTGCATCAGTTTACTAGTGCCACCCTTCTGAACCATCTTCATCATTTTTTGCATTTGTTCAAACTGCTTAATCAGTCGGTTTACATCCTCCACTTTCAGGCCAGACCCAAGAGCGATGCGCTTTTTACGACTCTGATTCAGGAGTTTTGGTTGGCTTCTTTCTTCTGGGGTCATGGACTGAATAATCGCTTCTATTCCTTTAAAAGCATCTTCGTCTATTTCGTCAGGGGAAATTTTGCTAGCACCAGGGATCATTCCAACCAAATCTTTCATGCTCCCCATTTTTTGAACTTGCTTGATTTGGGCTAAAAAATCATCAAACCCAAAAGAATTTTTTTTGACTTTTTGCTGTATTTTTTTGGCCTGTTCTTCGTCAAAAACTTGTTGTGCACGCTCGACCAATGATACCACATCACCCATGCCGAGAATACGCTCAGCCATACGATCCGGATAGAACAAATCAAGTGCATCTAGTTTTTCGCCAGTTCCAATAAATTTGATTGGTTTATCCACCACAGACTTAATCGACAATGCAGCACCCCCACGAGAATCACCATCGAGCTTAGTCAAGATAACGCCATCAAAATTGATTCTGTCGTGAAACACTTTAGCAGTGTTGACAGCATCTTGACCAGTCATCGAATCAACAACAAATAGAGTTTCGGATGGGGAAACAGATTTGTGAATGGATGAAATTTCATCCATCAATACCTCGTCAACAGCCAATCGACCTGCAGTATCGATAATCACAACTTGATAACCATTTTTCTTTGCATGATCAACTGCAGCATTTGCAATGCCAATAGGATCGTCTGAATCGGGCAGATTGAACAACTCAACGTTGATTTGTGAAGCAAGCACTTCTAATTGATCGCGCGCAGCTGGTCGATATACATCACATGCAGCAAGCAGTACTTTTTTGGATTGGGTTTTTTTTAAATGAGCAGCCAATTTTGCAGAAAAG
>CACOXF010000067.1 GCA_902631125.1 uncultured Bacteroidota bacterium | reverse complement strand
GATGGGGTTGTTTATCAAACATCGGATTTCTGGTGGCCCAGTTGTTGATAAAAGTGGAATGCTTGTTGGAATTGTTTCAGAAGCTGATTTTATGAAACAAATTTCTGAAAGCAGATACTTCAATATGCCGATTTTAGAAAAGCAAGTATCAAATTTTATGTCATTTCCAGTGAATACGATCGATCACGATCGTACGATTTTTGACGCAGCTTTATATTTTCATACTAATGGTCGACGTCGTTTACCTGTACTAAACAATGGCCGATTGGATGGTCAGATCAGCCGACGTGATGTTGTTGTTGCTGCCCTTCAGCTCAGAAGCCAGCGTTGGCGTTAGCTTATTCTCTTCGCCTGACTAAAGGTAAAAAAGTTACAACCTAAGGTAATTTGGTGCATTGCTCCTACGAAATCGCTTAGTGACAAGCGTTATGTCACTGAAATCCTTTATAATGAGCTAATGATGCTTTAACCCTAAAAGTAGATGTCCTGCGCCAATCTAAACGTATTGGCGTGGGCCTCTATTAAAACAGAAATTTCAGGTATATACCCACCGCCCATGCTACATTGTACAGGCAAGGCATGCTGCCGACACCACTGCAATACTATTTCGTCACGTTGCTTACAACCCAATACCGACAAGCCCAATCTTCCTAGCTTGTCCTTTGCAATAACGTCAACACCACACAAATAAAACACAAAGTCTGGCTGTACGTTTTGGTATAAACCATCCAAACTGCTTGTAAGGATTTTCAAATAGGTGGAATCATCTGTTTGGTCAGGTAAAGCAATATCCCAATTGCTTTTCTCTTTGCGAAAAGGATAGTTTTTTTCACCGTGCATGGAAAAGGTAAATACCTTTTCATTATTTGAAAAAATGGCAGCAGTTCCATTCCCTTGATGCACATCCAAATCAAGAATCAATATCTTATTTGCCTTCCCATTGTCAAGAAGCCACTGAGCTGCAATGGCCTGATCGTTGAGCATACAAAACGCTTCAGATCGGTCTGCAAAGGCATGATGGGTTCCTCCAGCAATGTTCATCGCAATACCATGCTCGAGTGCATAAGCAGCCCCATCGATTGTTCCTTGTGCGATGATATGCTCGCGATGCACAAGCTCTTTCGAAATTGGAAAGCCTAAACCCCGAACTTCTGATTTGGACAATGTGAGTTCACACAATTGGTCGTAATAGCTAGGCGAATGCACTCGCAATACAGTGTCTTTATGAACGGGTTTTGGACTGAAAAATTGCTCAGGTACACAAGTACCCTCGTACAGGAGTTGCTTGGGTAAAAACTCATATTTAATCATCGGAAATCGGTGCTTCTCAGGAAGTGGGTGGGCATAGCAAGCATCAAAGGCAATGTGAAGCATGGGCCTAGACGCTCTGGTTTTTAAGTTTGTCCAATTGGATTTGAATATCGTCATTTTCAACTTTTGAAAACAATAATTCACTAGGGGCTAGTGTTGTCCCAGCAGCTACCAATTCAGATTGGGTCATATCACTCCAATTGGATTGTAGCGAAAGTCCCAATATAGTTTTGAGTTTGTTGGCAGTTTGTGGTAAAAAAGGTGTGGTGGCAATTGCCAATACTGCTGCAATTTGTAAGCCATTATACATGATGGTTTTGACACGCTCAGGATTGGTTTTTTGCTGCTTCCAAGGCTCTTCATCAGCGAGATATTTATTACCTAGGCGTGCAATTTTCAAAAGGATTTGACTGGCTTCACGAAATCGAAAGTTTTCCAATGCAGTTGAGATTTTGGTTGGCAAGGAGTACAACTCTTCAAGGGTTTCATCGTCCAATTGGGTGTTGTCATTTGGTGCAGGGACTACTCCTTGATAGTATTTATGGATGAGCACAACAATTCGATTGATAAAGTTTCCATAAATAGCAACGAGCTCGTTGTCATTTCTAGCTTGAAAATCACGCCAAGTGAAGTCATTGTCTTTGTTTTCTGGCGCATTGGCAGTTAAAACATAACGCAAAACGTCTTGTTTGCCTGGAAAATCCTCCAAATACTCATGGAGCCAAACAGCCCAATTTTTTGAGGTTGATAGTTTTTGACCTTCGAGTTTTAGAAACTCGTTTGCAGGTACATTGGTCGGCAAAACATAAGACCCCTCTGCCTTTAGCATCGAAGGAAAAATAATGCAGTGAAACACGATGTTGTCCTTACCGATAAAGTGAATTAGCTTGGTGTTTTTGTCTTTCCAATATGGCTCCCAGTCGGTATTGTTTTGCTGTGCCCAATCTTTGGTTGCAGAGATATATCCAATTGGCGCATCAAACCAAACATAGAGCACTTTGTTTTCACCTCCTTGAACTGGTACTGGAATCCCCCAGTCAAGGTCTCGCGTTACTGCCCTTGCTTTTAGCCCATCGTCAAGCCAGGATTTTACTTGTCCATATACATTGGGTTTCCAATCATCTCCATGGTCCTTCATGATCCAATTTTCCAAAAAATTTTGATGCCTTTCCAATGGTAGGAACCAATGTTTGGTTGCTTTAGTGACTGGAACACTGCCAGAAATAGTGGAGGTTGGATTTATTAAATCAGTCGCATTGAGCGAGCTCCCACAAGACTCACATTGATCACCATAAGCCTCTTCGTGGCCGCAATGTGGACAATTACCCACCACGAACCGATCGGCCAAAAACTGTTCAGCTTCTTGATCGTACAATTGCTCTGTAGTCTCTTCAATAAAATCACCCTTATCATAAAGTGCTTTAAAAAAATTACTTGCAGTTCGGTGATGAATCGGATCGGAAGTCCTTCCGTAATGATCAAAAGAAATCCCAAAATCATCAAAAGAAGAAAGAATCATATTGTGATAATGGTCGATGATTTCTTTAGGTGTTTTACCCTCTTTTTTGGCTCGAATAGAAATTGCTGCTCCATGCTCATCGCTTCCACAAACAAAAAAAACATCCTCTCCTTTCATTCGCAGATAACGAGCATAAATATCTGCTGGGACATAAACTCCAGCCAGATGGCCAATATGAATTGGTCCATTGGTATAGGGAAGTGCTGCAGTAATGGTGTAGCGCTGTTGTGGCATGTATTCGTTTAATTTGATGACAAAAATAAGCAATAATCTTCCCTCTAATCGATTTTTTATATATTCAAATTTTACAATCCCAAAATGAATATAACCAAACTTGGTCGAGAGTGTAAAAGTCTTGCTGCTGAAAGCTATCAAAAAAAGCTTACACAATCCTCAAACGAAATTATCGATTTGGCATATCGGAGGAAGATATCATTGCTCATAAAGTTGAAATTTTCGATATTTTGGAGGTTAAGTCAAGGAAAAGAACTTATTTTGGTGATCCTCAATCCTTTGTTTCAAAAAAACAACATCACTCTCATATTGCTGCTGCTGGCCATTTTGA
>CACOXF010000066.1 GCA_902631125.1 uncultured Bacteroidota bacterium | reverse complement strand
AGCAGCGTTAAATTAGAATTGGGCTTTGCATTGGGTTTATTTGCGCTTTTCACTATCATTCGTTTTCGCACAGGCACCATTCCCATTAAAGAAATGACCTATTTATTTGTGGTCATTGGTGTAGCTGTTATAAATGCTTTAGCCAATAAAAAAGTCAGCTATATTGAACTGCTTTTTTCCAATTTCGTAATTGTATTTGTTGTGAATTATTTTGAGAATATTTCTCCCAGAATTAGACGTGAAAAAAAAGAAACTGTCTCTCTAACCTTGGAAAAATTTGATCAATTTTCATCTTTATCACCTGCTGAAAAGACAGTACACCTTGAGCAACTTGTCAGCAACCCCATTACTTATTTCAAAATCAAAAAAATTAATCAAATTGGAAATAGTGCGGAACTAACAATTTTTACAAAACCGTCGCAATAAGCCCTTAAGTACAAATTTCATGAAATTTAGATTTTTCCTATTGTTATATGGTTTTATATCTACCCACGTTTTATCAGCTCAAGATGAATTGGCTACAATTGATAATCAAAGCTTTGAGAGCTGGAATGCTATACAAATACAGTATGCTCACACAGAAAGATTAAGTCTAGCCCTCGAAGCTCAATTGAGACTCAAATCAGTAGGAGACACTTACAATATGTCTTTCTTTGAAGCACAAGCCCAATACAAGCTAAAACCCTTTTTAGATGTCGGGGTTGGCTATCGTAATTCCGATCGACTTGATGATGTCGGTAAAAAACAAGGACATGAAAAGTATGATCGCTTTTTTGGTTTTGCTCAATTAAATACCCAATTCAACCGTTTTGATTTACGCTTTCGGTTACTCCATCAAATTAAAACACAACGGCTTGTAACAATAGATCCAAAGGACAATAGCCGCTGGCGATACAAACTTTCCTCTCGATATAACATTCCAAATTGGAGAATGGATCCTCGATTAAGTGTCGAATTTTTTATGTTAGAGGAAATCTATAGTACCGAGGCCTATGATAAGTTTCGCTTGTCTCTTGGTTCAAAAAAAATATTTTCAAAAGCAAGTGCAATTTCCTTTAAATATATGTTTGAAAAAGAGGTGGGAATAACGCAGCCCGTATCCTATCACATCTTGAGCATACGATACGAATATAATTTTAAATCAAAAGGCGGACAATAGCAATGTATTTACATCTTCCCTTCAACAAGACAGTTAAAAGCTTTTATTGCCTAAAATAAACTTCACCTTTTTCATTTAGATTTACAGATCAAACCGATCAGCGTTCATCACCTTGTTCCAAGCAGCGATAAAATCAGCAATAAACTTATTGTTGTTGTCATTTTGCGCATAGACCTCAGCGATGGCTCTCAACTCTGAATTTGAACCAAATAACAAGTCAATTCTCGACGCAGAATAGACACTTTTTCCTGAACTTTGATCAACGCCTATGTAGCTGTTAAATCCATTTGCTTCCCACTTGATGTCCATCGAAAGCAATTGCTTAAACCAATTGTTGTTCAGTTTACCATCACCCCATAGACCAGCACCTGATTGGGAAACACCCATTGCACGCATGCCACCAACAAGAACTGTCAACTCGACTGGTGATAGACCAAGGAGTTGGGCTTTGTCGAGTAATAACTCTTCTGGAGAAACGCTAAACTCTTTTTCGATATAGTTTCTAAAACCACAAGCACTAGGTTTGAGCAATTCAAAAGAAGAAACATCTGTATTGTACTGTGTTGCATCACCACGACCAGTGTTGACCTCAACTTTCGCACCAGAACAATTTTCAATTCCTACTGCACCACCAATCACTATAATATCAGCAATGCTGGCACCTGTTTTAGCAGCGATTGCATCATAGGCATCAAGTACTTCTGAGAGTTGCTCGGGTTGGTTCACTGCCCAATCTTTTTGGGGTGCCAACCGAATACGAGCACCATTGGCGCCACCTCTGTTGTCAGACCCTCTAAATGTCGAAGCAGAAGCCCAAGCAGTTTCAATCAATTTGGCATTGTCGATACCAGTTGCGGCAATGGCAGCTCTCACTTCGTTTTCTTCTCCAGATGAAAGGAATTTTCCAGTCGGAACAGGATCTTGCCAGATATACTCTACATCTTTAAAGTCTCCTGCCACATAGTTGGACTTAGGCCCCATGTCACGATGGAGTAACTTAAACCACGCCTTGGCAAAGGCCTCACCAAAAGTATCTGGATCGGCAAGGAATTTTTGACAGATTTCTCTGTAAATCGGATCAACTTTCATCGAAATATCAGCAGTTGTCATCATTGGCAATACCTTTTCGCCACTGCCATCCACTTGAGGAACCATGTCAGCTTCCTCACAATCAACTGGGTGCCACTGCCAAGCTCCCCCTGGTCCTTTTTGGCATTCCCATTCGTATTTGAACAAGAGGGTCAAATAACCCATGTCCCACTGAACGGGATTGGTTGTCCAAGGCCCTTCAATACCACTCGTAATGGCATGTACTCCTTTGCCAGACTCATAGCTGTTTTCCCATCCAAAGCCTTGACTTTCGATTGGTGCTCCTTCGGGCTCTGCACCCACAAACTTGTCTGCGTCGGCAGCACCATGTGCTTTTCCAAATGTATGTCCACCAGCAGTAAGCGCGACAGTTTCTTCGTCGTTCATCGCCATTCGCTTAAAGGTTTCTCGCACATCTTGTGCAGAAAGGGCTGGATTAGGATTGGCGTTTGGGCCTTGTGGATTGACATAAATCAGCCCCATTTGTACTGCAGCCAATGGATTTTCGAGATCTTGTCTCGTATCGCCATAGCGATTGTCGCCAAGCCATTCGTCCTCTGCGCCCCAATAGATATCTTTTTCTGTATGCCAGATGTCTTCACGGCCAAGTGCCGAACCATGATTTGGACCACCCATGTCCTCAATGGCTACATTTCCAGCAACGACAAACAAATCTGCCCAGCTGAGAGAATTACCATACTTTTCTTTTACAGGCCACAACAGTCGTCTGGCTTTGTCCAAATTCCCATTGTCTGGCCAAGAGTTGAGTGGTGCAAAGCGTTGTGCACCAGTTGCAGCACCGCCACGTCCATCGCCAGTTCGGTAGGTACCAGCAACGTGCCATGTCATGCGAATAAAAAATGGACCATAATGACCATAGTCAGCTGGCCACCAGTCTTTACTATCAGTTAGAACTTTTTTGATATCGTTTTTAACTGCTTCAATATCCAGTGACTTGACACGCTCTTTGTAATCCAAGTCCGGAAGGGGATTGCTTTTGGTATCGTGTTGACGAAGGATGTCAACATTGAGACTGTTTGGCCACCAATCTTTGTTTTGGGTGCCTAAATTTGGTTGAGTAATAGCGCCGTGAAATGGGCATTTAGAAATACCATTTTCTCTCATAGTAAATTCAATTTGATATTTATTTTTTTGAAATTACAAAATTTTTGATGTGGAATAATTCTA
>CACOXF010000065.1 GCA_902631125.1 uncultured Bacteroidota bacterium | reverse complement strand
TGGCACTATCGGCATACAAACCTGCTATCAAAATATATGCTTTACCCATTGATGGTTTGTTCGACAAGGCTTGGTTCGCATAGTTTCTAGCTTGGCTTTTCAAACCTCTTTTCTTTAGTTTTGAAGCGATTTTGTACATTATTTCTGCTTTTCTGTAAGTATCTGTTTCTAGTTTGAGGGACTCCTCATAGAAGGTTATTGCTTCGGTTGTGTTTCCAGCCTTTTCCTTTAAGATACCCAAATAATAAGCAGAATCTGCAGAAGGGCTAATACTGTGTAGAGCTTCGACAAGCTCAACAAACAATGGATCGTCAGAACACTCTTTGGCATCCATACGACTAGCTGCACGTTTGAGCCATTTCTCATCCAATTTATTTTTATCAAAGTTTGATCGATACAGTGGAACCAGGTTTTCACATGACGCTTCTTGTGAAATTATGGCATCAAGATTGTTCGAATAAGTTGAATTGGCACGTGAATTGATTTCAGCGACTCGTTTACTCCTTTTATCCCTTGAAGTCAAACTTTCACCTTTGTCTTCCTTTTTTATGATTCGATCAAGTGTTTTGGAAAGTTTTTGATTTTCAATATTAAATTTTTCAGACACATCCTCATACTTTGAAAACAAAACATCCATTGTCACATTTTCTTCTCCGTTTTTATACATAGTGTATAAAGTCTTAAAGTAATTGTAAAGCGCTTTTGGGTTGTTAAAACTATCAACATCAGAAACGTAAGCCTGGTCAAAAATTGCATATATGTCTGCTAGCGGTGCTGTTTCGTGCTCAAACATCGACTGTGCTTTGGCAGACAAAATTTTCCCATGTTGCGATTTACCTCTTCTGTCTGTGGGGAAATATGTTAGCCAATCATCGTAGAGAGAGGCTAACATTGTTTTAAACTCTGCGTTATCCTCAGTGTTTTTGATTTTGTGATTGAGTATGCGTTCTCCATAAATATATGTTGCTTCGTTCAAATCTGGGCAATGGATTGTTACTTCCAGCCAGGGTGCATAGGCTGAATCGTAATTTTTGACTTTTGCAAACTCGGCAAAAATACTGAGGTTGGCTGGACAGTCTGCTGGGGATTGTGCAGAAAGCGTTCCAAATAAATGCGATAGTAATATTATTAAAGCAAATTTTTTCATTTCAATTGTATTTACGTTTGATAAACCAACGATCATTAAGCGAAAACCCAATGCGTGTGTTGAAATAATTTTCCTGAATAAGGGTTTCGCCATCAGCACCATATTTTCCAAATTCGATTCCGATGTTCAAATTTGAAAAACCAGCAACTGGTAGACCAACTCCAAAAGTTATGCCAGTATTGATGATTGCTCTGTCATTTAAAATCATTCCTGTTTTGGATGATACAAAACCAGCGCGATAAACAATACGTTTCCAATAAGATGAAAAAGAGTCATATTCAGGAATTAAATAACCTCCGAGTGATAATTTTGTGGCAGGTTCATATCGAAAAGATCCAGTCGAGAAGAACACATTATCGATAGACTCTTCTGACGACGACCATTGCCCTCCAACAAACCATTTTTTAGGCTCACCAATCCCTAACCCAAATGTTTGTTTGGATGGTAATCTACTGATCGTCTGATCGAGACCATCGTTAGAGAGGTTTATATCTTGTGAGTCGCGTGATCCGCCAAGTGATGTAAATGTTGATATCGTTCGAGAATTGAAAGATTCTAGTTCCGCAGTAGGTTGGAAAGCATAGTGCACTTGCATTTGGAGACGGCTTGAAAGATTTATCTTATAATATGATGAGAGATTCAACTCAATTCCTCTTATTTCTGATTCACTGGCCAATTGTGAGAGCAAATCAATGCCTTCATCTTGACGGGTATGTAATCGAAAGATTGATCCAAAATTATAATGTACCGCGAGTCCGATTCCTGCATTTTTTACTGGAGAAAAGCCCGCTGAAAAGAAAACTTGGTTGATTCCTCCACTTCCTTCATAATTCGAATTGGTGTTCACGCCATTAACTTGATTGTCAACACTTAATCGATAACCAACTGCTGTTTTGGGAATTAAACCAAATCCAAATCCAAAGTATTTGGTCGGAATGGCTACTGACATATAATCAATTCCAGCAGTGACATTGTTATTAGAATTGTCTTCAGAACTAAATTTTCGACTTGAATGATTTACCCCTACTGCGTAATTGACAAGTTTTAAATCGGCCAACGATGCAGGCGATGAGATGTTAAAATGGATACTATCGACGTGTGAGATCAAACCACCCATAGATCTTTGGTCTATGGTTCCTTCAAACAAGGGTTCCCCTAAACCATAAAAAGAGTAAGGCGATAATGTAGCCTTTTGGGCAGACAAAAGAGGTGTAATGAAAAGAAATGTGATGATAAAATAGCGAGTCATTTATGACTTATTCGTTTCGAGCAAAAGATTTAAACCAAATGCTAAAAAATTTGCGTCCGCTAAGATGCTATTTTTTAGTCGTTTAGACAAGAAACCAGCGTCTCCACCTGTTAAAATTGTCATAAAATTTGGTGTATGAGCCTCAAATCTCTTGATAAAAGCCTCTATTTCAGCTGTCACACCAGAGATAACCCCATGATGCATTGCTTCACAGGTATCTACAGGTGGAAATGCAGCGGGCTGCTTAATCTCTAAGTTTGGCAATTGATGCGCGTTTTTGTGCATGGCTTGATATCTCATTGAGAGACCAGGACTGATGATACCCCCAAGATGACTTGCATTTGCAGTGATAAAATCATACGTGATACAAGTACCTGCATCGATAATCAGGGCATTTGTTTTGGGAAACAAGTATGTTGCAGCTGCTAATCCTACAACTCGATCAATCCCCAAATTAGTATAAGGCTCATAAGCAGATGTAAATGGGAGTTGAAGCTGATGATGAACCTTCAAACATTGAGTGTTCGTGTAAAGGTCATCTAGTACTAACTGTTTATTTCCAACCTGTGAAACAATGGCATGGTAGACTTTATTTGTCAAGATTATCGATTTCCAGTCGATGGGTTCACTAGTTCTATACTTCTCTGTAGATTTTAACTCCAAACCTTCAAAAAACCCGAGCTTAGTGTTTGTGTTTCCGATATCTATTGTGAGGTTCAAAACGATACTTTGTTAGTGCTAATGTACTTCAATTTTCAATAGTCCCTTGTCAATTCTATAAAGGGCTTTATATTTGCATTTGCCAAAGTGCATGGTACCTTAGCTCAGTTGGTAGAGCAAAGGACTGAAAATCCTTGTGTCCCTGGTTCGATTCCTGGAGGTACCACAAACTCCGAGTTTTATCAAACTCGGAGTTTTTTATAACATTTTCAAATAATCTATTTCTTGCCGCGACAGGTGACGCCAAGTGCCTCTCGGAAGATCTTTTTTGGTTAAACCTGCAAAAACAACACGATCTAGCACTATAACTTCATAACCCATATGCTCAAAT
>CACOXF010000064.1 GCA_902631125.1 uncultured Bacteroidota bacterium | reverse complement strand
TGATTGCCCCAATGATTGGAAATTCTCAAGAAACAGACATTTATGATATAAACATAAATGGATTAAACTTCATTGGTGACGAGTGGCTTCTAACCTTTGAGCATTATAGTCAAAACACTGAAATTACTATTCCCGATAATGAATATTGGTATGTTTTTACTGACGAATCAGAACTGTATGTAAAAATTGAGGGGCTTGAAAACTATGGGTATGCAAATTTTTATACCGATACTAATTATGTAAATTCAAATGAATACAACCACTACAACCCAATATCAAATCTGATTAGTGGCGGGTCAAAATTCTATTTTTATGATTATGAAGAAGAACTAGGGTCTGTATCACCTACTTATGACTCATGCATAGAGTGTGCAGTAAGGGTTTTTAAGTATGAAACAACCAAATTTCAAAATTCATTATCATTTAATGAAAACTCAATCGAGAATAATTTGTTCCGCCCTACACTATATCCCAACCCCACTTCATCTTTATTAGCACTAAACAGCGATAAAGACTACGATATAGAAGTATATGATATGGCAGGGAATAAAGTAATGGCACTAACAGGAAATACTATTGATATGTCGCATCTGTCTTCTGCTACTTACATAGTTAAAGCACTTGATAAAGTAGAGAACGAAGAAGTGAATTATAAGGTAGTTAAGAATTAATCCAACCACTTAATTAGGTTTTTGAAGCTCTAATATTCAAGTATATAGACCTTATTTGTGGTTAATAACCTTGTGAAAACGCACCTAAAAAAGCACTAAATATTATTTACCAAAGCTCTAATTTTGGTGGGTGAGTGGGATAAATACTTACTTGGTTTACAAAGTTATTTATATGTATGTTTTTTTAAGTTTTACAACTTCGTTATATGTTTAAATGTAATACATAATGATACTTAATGTGGAATATGCTTCACTCAAAGTTACAAGCTCAATACAGGATAAGTATGTCTTATAAACTTTGATTAATCAATTTTTTTCAAAATATAGCCAAAAGGTAGTTGCCAAATAGTTGCCATATTTATGTTATCTTTATAATAGTTGTAATGCTCTTATAAAGAAGAAGGTAGAAGTGGAGAAGAAGGGATTCGAACCCTCGACCTCTTGACTGCCAGTCAAGCGCTCTAGCCAACTGAGCTACATCCCCATATTTTTCATCACAGACGATAGAAGGATAGAAAATGATACCTTACTTCGCTGTACTGTTTCGTGCTTTAATTAAGTTCAATGCTGATCCAGCTTTAAACCACTCAATTTGTGCCTCATTGTAGGTGTGATTGGCCTGAAACACATCTTTCGAACCATCAGTATGAACCACTTCAATCGTCAAAGGTTTTCCAACTGCGAAGTTAGACAAATCGGTGAAATTAAAGTTGTCATCTTCTTGAACTAGGTCATAGTCTGACTCATTGGCGAATGTGATTCCAAGCATCCCTTGTTTTTTGAGATTGGTTTCATGAATTCGAGCAAACGACTTCACCAAAACAACCTTAACTCCCAAATAACGTGGCTCCATTGCGGCGTGCTCCCTCGACGACCCTTCGCCATAATTGTGATCCCCAACAACAACCGTTTCGATACCCGCTGCTTTGTAGGCTCGCTGAACATCTGGCACTCCACCATAATCTCCTGTCAATTGATTTTTCACAAAATTAGTCTGCTGATTAAAGGCGTTTACAGCTCCGATCAGGCAGTTGTTTGAAATGTTGTCCAAGTGACCTCTAAAACGCAACCATGGTCCTGCCATAGAAATATGGTCGGTTGTACACTTTCCGTGTGCCTTGATCAGCAGTTTGGCACCCACAAGGTTCTTGCCATCCCAAGGGGTAAAAGGGGTTAATAGCTGCAAACGCTCTGAGTCGTCTTTCACGACAACTGATACAAAAGACCCATCTTCCTCTGGTGCGAGATAGCCATTGTCTTCCACGTCAAAACCATATAGTGGAAGCTCTAACCCTGTTGGTGCTTCGAGGCGAACCTCTTTTCCATCTTGGTTGATCAGTGTATCTGTGATGGGGTTAAAATCCAAACGCCCAGAAATGGCCACTGCTGCCACCATTTCGGGTGAAGCAACAAAAGCATGTGTATTTGGATTCCCATCTGCTCGTTTAGAAAAATTACGATTGAATGAGTGTATGATTGAATTTTTCTCTTGTTTGTCTGCTCCGTCTCTTGCCCATTGGCCAATACATGGTCCACATGCGTTGGTGAATATGGTTGCATCCAAGTCTTCAAAAATATCCAGCAACCCATCGCGTTCGGCTGTGTAACGGACTTGTTCCGAACCTGGATTGATACCAAAAGTAGCTTTAGTTGTTAGCTTTTTATCAACTGCTTGTTTAGCAATCGATGCTGCTCTCGACAGGTCTTCATAAGACGAGTTTGTACACGACCCTATTAGACCCCATTCAACTTTGATAGGCCAATCATTGGTTTGTGCTTTTTTACCCATTTCTGCAACTGGGGTTGCTAGATCTGGTGTAAAAGGCCCATTGATGTGAGGCGACAAGGTATCAAGATCAATTTCGATGACCTGATCAAAATATTTTTCTGGGTTTTCATACACTTCTGGGTCGGCAGTGAGGTGTTCTTTGACAGCATTTGCAGCATCAGCAACATCGTCCCTGTCTGTTGCACGAAGATAGCGCTCCATAGACTCATCATAGCCAAAGGTTGATGTCGTTGCGCCAACCTCTGCGCCCATATTACAAATGGTGCCTTTACCAGTACATGAAATGGCTTTTGCGCCATCTCCAAAATATTCGATGATTGCTCCTGTTCCGCCTTTAACTGTTAAGATCCCAGCCACTTTGAGAATCACGTCCTTAGGAGCTGTCCAGCCATTGAGTTTTCCTTTGAGCCTAACCCCAATAAGTTTGGGAAACTTTAACTCCCATGGCATATCTGCCATGACATCAACAGCATCAGCACCACCAACGCCAATGGCAACCATCCCCAATCCACCTGCATTGACTGTATGCGAGTCGGTTCCAATCATCATCCCGCCAGGAAAGGCATAGTTTTCCAACACCACTTGATGAATAATTCCAGCACCGGGCTTCCAGAATCCGATCCCATATTTGTTTGATACAGACTGTAGAAAATCAAACACCTCAGCAGACGTGCTGTTGGCAGATTTCAAATCGGCAGCAGCACCTTCTTTAGCTTGGATCAAGTGATCGCAATGTACAGTCGTAGGTACCGCTACTTTTGATTTTCCCGCCTGCATAAATTGCAACAGTGCCATCTGTGCAGTGGCGTCTTGACATGCGATTCGATCTGGTGCAAAATCTACATAATCCGTACCACGGGCAAATACCTGTTTTGCTTTTCCATCCCACAGATGTGTGTACAATATTTTTTCAGATGCGGTAAGCGGATTTCCGGTTACTTTGCGAGCAGCTTCCACACTCGATGGCAATCGCTTATAGGTAGCTTTAATCATTGAAATATCGAATGCCATTTTAGTCATTTTTTAAACGTTTGTAAAAATAGGAAATTGTCAAAAATTATTCAATT
>CACOXF010000063.1 GCA_902631125.1 uncultured Bacteroidota bacterium | reverse complement strand
AAAAGAATTGAGGACAATACAGCTGCTGAGGTTGAAATTCTAATCCATCTACCAGCTAATATATCGCCTGATAAGACCATTGATGCCCTTTTTGCCTTCACAGCCTGTGAGACTTCGATTTCACCACTTGGCTGTATTATCGAGGACAACAAACCTCTTTTTATGGGCGTAAGTGAAATGTTGCGCAGATCAACAGACAACACTGTTTCAATACTCAAGCAGGAGTTGTTGGTAAAAAAGATAGAATTGGAAGAGCAATGGCATTTTGCATCTCTCGAGCGTATTTTTATCGAAAATCGAATCTATCGTGACATCGAAGAACAAGAAACTTGGGAGGGTGTTATAAAAGCCATTCGCAAAGGGTTAGTCCCTCATATTGGACATTTAAAACGAGATGTAAACGACGACGATGTTGTTCGATTGACAGAAATTCGAATCAAGCGTATATCAAAATTTGATCTTGACAAAGCTCAACAACGAATTGATGCCCTTGAAGCTGATTTGGCACAAGTGAAGCATGACCTTGCAAATTTGACAGATTTTGCAATCAGTTACTTAAAGCACTTAAAGCTAACATATGGGAAGGGTCGTGAGCGAAAAACAGATATTCGTGTCTTCGACGATGTCGATGCCAAAAAAGTTGTCATAAGAAATACCAAGCTCTACGTGAACCGTGAGGAGGGATTTGTGGGTACATCGCTTCGCAGAGATGAATATGTCACCGACTGTGCAGATATCGATGATATTATAGTGTTTACTGAGGATGGAAAAATGACAGTAACAAAGGTTGATGCCAAAACATTTATTCGAAAGAATATCATACACGTAGCTGTCTTTAAAAAGAAAGATGATCGTACGATATACAATATGATATACAGAGATGGACGAGGCGGGACGACTTACATGAAGCGATTCCCTGTGACTAGTGTGACAAGAGATAAGGAGTATGATTTAACCAACGGTAATGCTCAATCCAAAGTGTTTTACTTCTCTGCAAACTTAAATGGAGAAGCAGAGATCGTAACAGTTTTGCTGCGACAATCCAAGGGTATAAAAAAGCTAAAATGGGATGTTGACTTTGCAAATCTGGATATTAAATCGAAAGGTGTTCGTGGGAATACTGTTACCAAATACACTGTCAATCGCATTGAGCTCAAAGAAGAAGGTGTTTCAACACTTAAGCCACGTGATATATGGTTTGATGAAACTGTTGGACGCCTCAACGTAGATGGGCGAGGAGATCTGATTGGTGCTTTTCGTGGCGATGATCGCTTGTTGATTGCTACACAGTCGGGTGTGATCAAAACAGCAATTCCAGATTTAAACATGCACTTTCCAGAAGATATGCTTGTTTTGGAGAAATGGGAACCTAACAAACCAATATCAGTGATTTATTTTGACTTAGCCAAAGAACGCTATTTTGGAAAACGTTTTGTCATTGAAGCTTCAGACAAGCAAGAACAGTTTATAAAGGAAGGTAAACAATGCCAACTTGAATTGATCAGTACAGATCATCGCCCTGTGTTTGAAATTGAATTTTCAAAGCCTAGAGGAAAAGATCCAAAATCATCCCAACAGATTATTTTTGAAGACTTTATCTCAGTGAAAGGGATCAAAGCAATTGGCAATCAAGTCACATCACTAAAGGTCAAGCAGTTCAATGTTTTAGATCCTTTACCTCATGAAAAAACAACAGAAAAAAGACCAGCCGACATTGAAGTAGAAGACCCTCAAACTATTTCAAATGAGAATAATGATGACGCTCAAATCACTTTGGATTTGTAGGGTTTACTTCTCAAGCCTCGTCACACGACCACGCTGAACATTTGATCGATCGCCAACCAAATTGTATTCGAATAAATAACCATCTTCAAAGGTGGATAAAATTTTCATTTGCACTGCTTTTGATTCTTGAAAGGTGAGTGGGTTGCGCTTGGTTACGATACACTCACAATCACTCACCCAACGTATGTTGGCAGTGTCTGGAGTTTCAAAGAAGTAATCAACCTCGATAGAGTCGTTTCGCACAAATCGACTGGAAAGGGTATCACCATCCACAACAGTGTAGAAGCTAAATGAACCAGTTTGGAAAGCTTTACAATTTCGCTCGGTAGTGTAACAAGCTGTAAGGAGAATAAAGACTGCAATAAAAGAGGTTATGATTCGCATAGTAGATTTTAAATACGAAATTAATCATTTTTGGAAATGTGCTCTGTAAAACTTCCATCTTTTAGTAGTAAAATAACTTTAGTAATTTCCGCATCTGATATCGAATTAGTTGGTAGTTCAGTTGGTTTTTCAGCAGTTTCATAAGATTTAGAGGGTAGTGCAAGATCTTCTACTTGGGATCCAGCAGTGTTATCTGCTGGTTGATGATATGCCTTTGGAGCATCTGTTAGTTTACCAAAAAGAAGCCAATCGGTGGAGTAGGAGGGAAATGCACGAATAATTTTAAGGATGAACTCCAGGCTAGGTTTATTACGACCAGACAAAACATGTGAAATCGATGAGCGCTGAACACCTATGTTATCAGCAAATGCTGACGAACTCAACTGTTGCTCCTCCAAAATCTGACGGATTCTTTTTACAATATCTTTCATTTTACAAATGTAAACAAATGTGAATTTTGGTAATAGATAAGTAAATATACAATTAGTTTTAAAGCTTACAAACCGTATTTTATATTATATTTTACTTCATATAATCGTCGTAAGATATTGATAATAAAACATTTAACTAAAATAAATTAAAAATAATATACAATTGTAACGATTTACAGTTGTTTATGTTTCCATTGGTAAACAATTTAAACTTTTTGATGTTTACTTTTGTAACTAGGATTCTGTTTACATTTGCAAACGATATCGCATGACATGAATCTATTGCACTCATCTTTTATTGAACATCGGTTGTCGGGTCGATACATTTGCAACACGCACATAGAGCCATTGTTGTCTGGATACAATAGTACTGTTATTGGGCATAGTGAAACTGGTTCACCCATACATCGCATTTGTATAGGTACTGGCAAAATAAAGGTATTGATGTGGTCTCAAATGCATGGAAATGAGTCAACAACTACCAAAAGTTTATTTGACCTGTTGCGATATTTACAATCAGACAAAGGTTTACTCGGACTCCTTCAGCTTTCAATTATCCCTATCCTAAATCCTGATGGGGCAAAGTCATACACTCGATTCAATGCCAATAAAGTTGATCTCAACAGAGATGCGATAGACTTATCTCAAGTTGAGAGTCGGATATTGCGCAAGGAGTTTGATGAATTTTCCCCTGATTATGCATTCAATCTACATGATCAGCGTACCATTTTTGGCATTGGGGCTAAACCAGCAACACTTTCGTTGTTGGCCCCTGCTTTCGACAAAGAACGAAGTTTTAACGACTTTAGAACTAAAGCAGCACAGTTGGCAGCAAGTGTTTTTCAGGGTCTTCAATCATCGTCAATTGCCTCACAAATTGGACGCTTTCACGACCAATTCAATCCAAACTGTTTTGGGGACGCTTTTCAGTCCTTGGGTGTACCTACTCTACTAATTGAAGCAGGCCA
>CACOXF010000062.1 GCA_902631125.1 uncultured Bacteroidota bacterium | reverse complement strand
CCCTTCGCGCCCACATTAATCACAATCCTAATGCGAAGCATTGGGATTTATTTACAGTCCCAATAACTTTTCTTACATTGCTTGATCATGTCCAAAATCGAAATATCTCAGTATCAACTATACATTGAATTTTTAAACAAGGAGTATCAAATCTCCTTTTCAAATTATCACGATCTTCATCATTGGAGTGTCAGTGATCAAGATACATTTTGGGCGTCTATTGCACGATTTTTTTCTGTTGATTTTGACAAACCCTTTTCAAAAGTGATGAATCACTCTGATAAACCTTGGAATACAACATGGTTTGATGGGGCAGAGCTGAGTTACGCTAAACATATTTTTTCTCAATTTTCAAAGCAACGACCAGCAATCATTTATCAAAGCGAAACGAGCCTTTTAACTGAAATCAGTTGGCAAGAACTCTACAATAAAACTGTACACATACAGCAGCAATTACTCGCGATGGGTGTTCAGAAAGGAGATTGTGTGACTGCATACTGTGTCAATGCGCCTGAAACGATTGCTGCTTTTTTGGCTGTCAATGGTCTGGGTGCAGTTTGGTCATCATGCTCCCCAGATTTTGGAATCAACGCTGTTAATGATCGATTTTCACAACTGCAACCCAAGGTTCTTTTTGCTCATTATAGCTACACCTACAGAGGAAAGAAATACGACATTAGCGCAAAAGTGGAGGCCCTTCAAAAAGTCTTTGGAAACTGTCATTGCATTGACCTCTGTCGCTATCAAACTTTTGATGACCCTGACCAATGTTTATATCAGCTTCATCAAATACCTGTGTCATTCTCTGATCCGATATGGGTATTGTTTTCATCAGGTACGACTGGAAAACCCAAAGCAATTGTTCATGGCACAGGAGCAATGATTTTAGAACATCAAAAAGCACTTGCGATTCATCAAAATGTTTGTGAAGGAGATCGATATTTTTGGTATTCCACAACTGGTTGGATGATGTGGAATTACGCTTTGTCGAGTTTGTTGTGTAGTGCTACGCTTTGTTTGTATAATGGCGCACCAACAACCCCTAAGCCTTCGGTGCTTTGGGATTTTGCCTCTCAGGCAAAAATCAATCATTTTGGACATGGGGCAGTGTATTTTCAGCAGCAAGCTGATGAGGGTTTTTCTGGGTTTGAAGGCTATGATTTTGATCACTTGAAGACCATTGGCTCAACTGGTTCCCCCTTGTCTGCTGACACCTGCAAGTCATTACAGCATCGCTTTCCAAACACTAATATCATATCTCTAAGTGGAGGAACAGATGTTTGTACTGCTTTTGTTGGGGGGCACCCTGAAATGGAAGTAGTTCCAGGAGAAATTCAATGCAAGATGTTGGGTGCAGCAGTCGAAATTTGGAATACAGATGGTACACAAATTCAACATCAGCCTGGGGAGTTGATGCTGTCAAAACCATTTATATCTATGCCAGTCTATCTCTGGGGTGATAAGGACTATCAGTTGCTGCAAGCAAGCTATTATAGTATGTATCCAAACGTCTGGAATCATGGCGATTGGGCAACTGAAAATGAGAGGGGCAGTCTAATCATTCATGGACGCTCAGATGCAACACTCAACAGACAAGGGGTGCGCATCGGCACAGCGGAGATTTATAATTTACTGAGCAATCAAGATGAAATTGAAGACAGTCTTGTAATTCATCTCACGAGTCAATATATAGATACTTTACTGCTGTTTGTAGTGCTTCAATCGGATATAGATGAGCAAGAAATACGATCTCAGTTGAGAAACAAATACTCTCCTCGGCATGTACCAGATCACATCATTCGTGCCCCTGAAATACCTTATACGTTGAGTGGAAAAAAAGTTGAAATTCCCATCAAAAAACTATTAATGGGGGTGTCTGAACCGCAGGCACTGAGCACTGATTCACTGCGTAACCCCAATGCCATCAAGTGGTTTGTTGACTATGCAAAAAGCAACCCTTTTACTTAAAGTCTGGTGCCCCACTCAAAATCTCTTTCGACACCTGATCCTCAAACTGTTTAAAATTCTCATGAAACGCACGAGCTAGTTTATGGGCTTGTTTGTAAAACGCCTCGTCATTGTTCCAAGTTTGCCTAGGACTCAAAATCGATTCAGGTACGCCTGGGCAAGCCCTGGGTTGAGCGATACCAAACACTGAGTGGATGTGGTAATCATCATAGCTGTAGGTTGGATTGAGAAGACCTGCGCGTGCTGCTTCAATCATCGTTCGGGTGTGTTGCAGTGCTATTCGATTACCAACCCCATATGGTCCGCCAGTCCAACCTGTATTGACCAGCCATACAGAAATCTTATTTTCTTGAATTTTTTTTGCCAATAGACTTGCATAAACACTTGGATGGAGCGGCATAAATGGTACACCAAAACATGCCGAAAATGAGGGCTGTGGGGTTTTTATCCCCTCTTCTGTGCCAGCAATTTTGGCTGTATAGCCAGACATAAAATGATATGCAGCCTGATAGGTATTTAGCAAAGTGATTGGAGGGAGTACTCCAAATGCATCAGCAGTGAGGAAAAATATATGTTTGGTTTTTTCTCCAATCGAAGGGATTGCAATATTCTTGATGTGGTGGATTGGGTAGCTGACTCTTGTGTTTTGGGTGACCCGGACATCAGTATAATCAACCTGCCCTTTTCCGTCAGCAACGACATTTTCAAGCAAAGCCCCTTTCATTATTGCATCAAATATATCTGTCTCTTTTTCACGAGACAAATCAATCACCTTGGCATAACAGCCCCCTTCAAAGTTAAAAACTTTGTTGTCTGGCGTCCATCCATGTTCATCATCACCAATCAATCTTCGTTTGGGGTCTGCAGACAAGGTTGTTTTGCCAGTGCCCGATAGTCCAAAAAACAAAGCAGAGGTGCCATCGTTGTCGGCGTTGGCTGAACAGTGCATCGGCAACACATCGTCGTTTGTAGGCAATGTGAAATTTAATACAGAAAAAATAGATTTTTTGATTTCTCCTGTATATCCACTACCACCAATGATAATGACCTTTTTTGAAAAATTTACAATCGTGAAGTTTGACTGCCTGGTTTGATCATTCTCTGGAATTGCCTCAAAGCTGGGGATGTTCAGCACAAGCCAGTCTTTTGAAAAATCGTTTAGTGCTGCCTCATCAGGTTGGATAAACATATTTCGAACAAAAAGATTAGCCCAAGGCGTCTCATTGACGATTCTTATGCCAATTCGATATCGTTCGTCAGCACCTGCAAAAACATCCCGAACATAGACTGTTTTATTAGCGATGTATGCCATCATTTTCTTGTAGAGTGCATCAAAATATTTGGATGAAAAAGGGATGTTAATATCACCCCACCAAACGAGATCAGTTGTGATATCGTCTTTGACGATATATCTATCTTTTGGAGATCGCCCAGTGAATTTTCCAGTTTTTATAATCAGCGCTCCAGTGCTGCTGATTGTTCCTTGATTTTCTTCAACTGTTTTACTGATAAGTTGGTCAGCACTGAGCTGATAATGTGCAGAGATACGCAGATCGTGATTAGACCAAAGCTGTATAGATTTGGGTTTTGGCATAAGATAATTATAAGCCCGAATAAATAGACTTTGTTCTATATATCAAATGTAACAAAAACCTAAGTATTTGTTAGAAAATAAATATGCAAATTAACTA
>CACOXF010000061.1 GCA_902631125.1 uncultured Bacteroidota bacterium | reverse complement strand
TCAATTGAATAAACTTTTACATTACTTGGTTTATCTCCACCATTAATCTTCACTAATCCATTTGTTGGGTTTGGATAGAAAGATAATGAGTTTAATAAATGATTATTATCAGTATCTAGTGTTGCAAATGATCCAAACTCAAAGTCATCGATTTCGAATATATCTTGACTAGCGTCGGCGCTAGCTGCCGTTTGCGTATCAAAGAAAATAACTATTCGAGTCTTATCGTTTGATGTATGCATCGATGCATCTATAAGTATTGTTTGCCACTCTCCAGGAGTATTGTAATTAGCTTCCGCTGCTGGCCACTCGTGATTATTCCAATATTCTCCGCCAACCTGCAACTTGAAAAATACTTTGGAAGTTCTTGGACCCCTTAAATCTGAATCCTCGATCTCCACTAGATAAATCCAATGGTGCTGAATCATAATAAATGTGTGTCCAATCTTCTGCATTTGTATTGGAAGCTATGCCCCAACCAAGTTGAGTATCTTCCACAAACACACCACCACCAGCAGCAGCCCAGCCAGAGTCACCGTCATCAAAATTTTCGCTGTACTCAGTTATTGGAGTAGCTGGCACGGGGATAATTGGTCCAAGATCATACGCTACATCGTCAATGTAGAAGGTATTACCCGCAGGAGCATCAGCTCCAGCTCCCCAATGAAAAATAAGAAGTTTGGTAAATCCATCACTGGAGTTCTCTTGACCTCCACAATTACCACCGTTCTCTCTACCAACATTACAATCGCTAAGATCAACACTTATGAATTCCCAAGAGTTATCACCCGCGACAGCAAACGCTTTCTCAATTGTGCTGCCATTTGGACCACCTTCAAGTTTAAGCATATAGCCTTTAGTGCCAGCGTCAGCACCATGATCAGATTTTAATTTGAATTGAATCGTACCACCAATCATAGTTGCATTTCCTGGAGGTAATTCATAACCAGCATGATTATCCCAGCCAGATGGATCTCCATAAGTTACCTGAAGCACTTTGCCAGTACCATCCGGATTATCAACAATAGCTCCTTGAGCTAAGTTCCCAACCACTAATTCACTAGTACTCAAAATACCATCATCTTCAAACGTTACCACTGGATCCAGTGGTGCTATTGGCTCTTTTCCAATTGCAAAAGGATATACACAATCCGAATCCCATGTAGTTGTTGAACCATCTGTACAGTTAACACCACCATATGTCCATGCTCCACTAACTTTGTATGCCCATGAGTCTAAATATTCCCAAACTTCACCCGTCCCGTCTGTACCAATATTTCCAAAAACCTCTATTGAAGAATCATTCATAAGAAGTTCAATTGAATCATCACCGTTTATAGAAGGCCATGAACCTGTGTTAACCACAGCGTCAAAAATTGTTGATGCGTTCATGTAAGATTCCAATGCATCACCATCATTAGCTATTAGAATATCGTCACCTGCGGAAGCAGAACCAGAGAGCGTATGTGAAGCACCCGGACTTGCATTAGCATTAGAGTAAACTTGTAATTTGTAAATACTAAGATCAGCAATATCATCAGTTGCTATAACGTGAACAGCCTTTTTATTACCACCATCAATATCAAGAATTCCTTGAAGTGACAATGAAGCTGAGACAGGTTCTGCCTCGTATTCAGAAATTGTTGGGGTAGGATCACTCCATATAATACTGACCGTCATATCTCTATCAATAGTGAGTACACGATCTGTATAAACATCATTAGTAACAATACCTGCATGAGGATCTTTAACAAGAACTTCCCAGTTATCAATGGCATTATTAAAACTTTCTTGAGCCGCCCAGTTACCCATGCGAACCTTCCATGTGTAAGTTCCCTCAGCTATACTTGTGTAAACTTCGTAAACTCCAGCAGTATCGCTTTCTGTAAATGCAGTGCTATCATTAAAACCATTAAAACCTCCAGACAAATACAGGTTATCATTAACTGTTACTCCAGAGCCAGTCATGTCTAAAACAAACTTTAGATCGTATGTTTCCCCTGTGCCACTACAACCATTATAGGGGTTAGCGTGGGTAGCATCACTGCCGTTGACTATAAGTTTGCGATTGACATAAGTACCGCTTCGCACAGAACAAACTGAATTTTCTGCTATGTTTTCTTGACCATCCCAAATGTTCCCAATTAGATACTTGTATGTGTAGTTACCATCTTGAAGCGGTATGGTTACACTATGTGTACCATCTGAGTTATCTGTCATAGTGTGAGAACTATTCAAATCCCAAGCTGCAAATGATCCAGCTAGTGATATTGGAGTAGTACCATCATATCCATCAACATTTGTCATATCAACAGTGAAAGTAATATTGTAAGTTGGCTCATTAACATTAACTGTTCTCGTTACTTCAGCTGCAGCGTTTCCTGCAGAATCACTTACATTATATGTTATATTGTATGTTCCAACGGTAGAAGTATCCACCGTATCACCACCAACTGTTATTAAACTGCTGATATCACCATCGATGTCATCTTGAGCTGTCGCACCAGCGTCAGTGTACACATCACCAACAGAAATATTCACAGGATTTTCACCAATTAGAGTAATAACCGGAGGTTCAGTATCTGCAGCAGCAGGTGCTGAAATATTGATATTAGTAATTGTTATTCCACCTTCAAGTTGTCCTCCGCCAGCTCCACCTTGATGCATGGCTACAGTATTAAACATTGCATATATTCCAGAGTTCGGATCAATGGCAGCTGTATAAAGCTCTTCCTCAACTCCACTGTAAGTACCAATTGTAGTTTCTGTTCCATCTGAACTTGTAAGCTTTGCAGATACACTTGAATTTGCAGCATCAGTTCCCAAAGAAAGGGTCATTTCAAGAGACAAATCTTTTCCATTAACTGAAGCAGGTGGGAGAGATACGTTTTGAAAACCAGATGAAGCATTTCCTTGGTTTGCGTCATCTCTTAGAGCCAAGTGACCATTCCAATTGTTAATCGACAGGTGAACAACATTTTCATTTGCTGGTGTTGTATTTTGAGCATTAACAGTAGTGAAACCAAAACGCATTAGTATTTTGTTCAATTCACCTATGATACCATTAAAATTAAAATCTACTTTGTAAATCAGTGAGTCCCCTTCACCTGATAAATTAAATTTTTGACCCATTACAGCTTTTTTATACTTCCCCTCACAACTAACAGAACCCAATCCACTGTTATCAACATTGTATCCTTCGGTAGTTGCTGCTTTCCAATTTGGATTGTTATTTAAGAGCCCAGGGGCATATCCAGTTTTAAAGTCAACATTCCCTAACAGTTCAATACCATTAATAGAAATTTGATCAAATTCTACATCACATCCTGGTGGGTTAAATTGAAATTTTACTACTCTACTAAAAGCAACTGACTGGACAGTGAACGTATTTTCACCCATACTAATGGGCTGAGGTTGACCAAAATTGTCACTTCCATTTGCGGTAGTTTTATAAACCCTAAACTTAGGATCTCCATCATGTGGTAGTGATGTAACGTTGAAACTAATTGTTTGAGCTTGTCCTGTATTACCGTCTGTCGCATAAGCAGCGGTAATGTTACGTGGATATGCAGCCGCACCATCATTAAAAAGTGAAGAAGTTGTAGGTGTGTATTGCCCATAACCAAAACTAGTTAAAGCAATAAAAAAAATGTATATATGTTTCATTGTGGATAGTTTATTTTTTAAATGTATAAAAAAAATTCTTTTTTTTATTAAAATGTAATTTTTAGTTTTTTAAATAACACAAATAACCTATTTAATTTTTTAAACTAAATAAATATTTGGTCATGAACGAGGGTGTGCTTTTAAATAATCTTTTTTAAGCTTTGGGAGTTGAACTTTAGCATATATTTGGGTTGAAGACAAGCTCTTGTGTCCCAAAATTTCTTTGATACTATTTATGTCAGCACCTTGATTGAGCAAATGCGTTGCAAATGTGTGTCGCAATACGTGAGGACTGATTTTCTCTTTTGTCGATACTTTAGATAGGTATTTCGTCACACATTTATATATGTCTGCTGGCTTTAGT
>CACOXF010000060.1 GCA_902631125.1 uncultured Bacteroidota bacterium | reverse complement strand
TGCCAATGCCAACACGATAGTACAAATCTAAACTTGTTTTGAGTTTATAAAAGTCTAGGAGTTTTTGAATTGTTTTGCTATTAACGCTAATTTTCAATTGCTTTAGCTTTCTTCTTAAAATCTCTTTTCCTTCTTCTGCGATTTGTTTTTTATCTTCTTTCAAAAACGATCGAATTCTTGAGCGTGCTCTTGATGTAATTACATAATCCAACCAACTTGGATTAGGAAAAGCCTTGTCAGAGGTGATGATTTCAACTTGATCACCACTTTTTAGGCGATAGCTTAGAGGCACAATTTTTCCATTGATTTTAGCACCTCTGGTGTGCATCCCAATTTCAGTGTGTATGTGAAAAGCAAAATCGACTGGCGTTGAGCCTTGTGGCAGAGATTTTAAATCCCCCTCGGGAGTAAACACAAAAATTTCACTTGCGTACAGGTTGAGCCTAAAATCTTTTACAAAATCAACAGCGTCTGAATTGGGTTGCTCAAGTACTTCACGCAATCGATTCAGCCAAACTTCAAGGCCTCTTTCATCTTGCTTTCCATGCTTGTATTTAAAATGAGCAGCATATCCTTTTTCAGCAATTTCATGCATGCGTTCAGATCGAATTTGCACTTCAACCCATCGTCCTTCAGGGCCCATAACAGTGACATGTAGTGCCTCATAACCAGTTGATTTAGGGGCAGAAATCCAGTCTCTTAACCTAAGAGGGTTGGGCTGATAGTGATCAGTGATGATCGAGTATATTTTCCAAGCCAAAAACTTTTCTTCTTGGGGGTCGGCTTTATAAATAACACGAATGGCAAAGCGATCAAAAATCTGATCAAAATCCAGTTTTTTGGAGACCATTTTCCTTCTCGTTGAAAAGATAGATTTTGGGCGACCTTCAATTTTACATGACAAGCCCTCACGACGTAAATATTTTTTGGTCAACTTCACAAAACCATCAATAAATCCTTGTTGATTTACGAGATTTTCCTGTATTTTCTTTTGAATATCACGATATATTTCTGGCTCAGTATATTTAAGCCCCAAATCTTCGAGTTCGGTTTTGATATTATACATCCCAACGCGATGTGCCAGTGGCGCATAGATGTAAAGAGTTTCCGAAGCAATTTTGATTTGTTTATTGCGAGGCATGGCGTCCATGGTTAGCATATTGTGCAAACGATCAGCAATTTTGATGATAATCACTCTTGCATCATCATTGAGTGTAAGTAACATCTTTCTAAAATTTTCTGCTTGAAAAGAAATATTTTTATCTTTTTTCAGGTTTGAAATTTTTGTCAGACCATCGACAATTTTAGCAATTTGGGTGCCATGCTTAGATTCGATGTCGCCAATGGTGTATTTTGTATCCTCTACAACATCATGGAGAAGAGCTGCTGCAATTGAAGGGGCACCAAGACCTATATCGTCGGCAACAATTTTGGCCACTGCAATTGGATGAAGGATATATGGCTCACCCGATTTTCTTCTTTGGTCTTTGTGTGCATCAACAGCAGTATCTAGCGCCAGCCGAATCATTTTTTTATCAGCGCCTGTTAGCTTTTGATAACTGATTCGCAATAAGTCTTTGTAGGCTTTTGCGATTTGCGCATTGTCTGATACTGTTTCAGTTGCTTCAACCATATTATAAAAGTACTAAATTCCTTGGTCTCTGTAAAAATTGCGCTGACGAGTTGCTTCAAAAAGAAGTATTCCTGCAGCCACAGACACATTCATAGAATTTAAAGTTCCCAGCATTGGGATTTTTATATTTGATTTGGAGGCGTTTAGCCAAAATTTACTCAACCCTGTTGATTCAGCACCAACAACAACAGCTGATGGTTTGGTGAAATCAATAGTTTCGTAAGAAATACTTGCTTCCAAACGAGCTGCGTGAGGGTTAATTTGATGTTGATTCAAAAATGAATGTACTTCTTCATTTGTTCCAACTCCTATGGGGACTGAAAAAAATCCACCCACGCTTGAACGAATAACATTGGGGTTATATATATCTGTTTGTGGCTCAGCTATCAATAGACAATCAATTTTGGATGCATCTGCCGTGCGAAGCATAGCTCCTATATTTCCAGGTTTTTCAATATTTTCAGCAACCAGGACCAGCGGATTTTTATTTTTGAAAACAATAGCGTCAAGATCCATTTCTTTCTTTTTTACCAACGCCACGATTCCTTCAGTATTTTTACGATAACTTATTTTTTTATACACATTTTCAGTTACGCGCACCATATTGCTGATGCCCAAGTTTTGCGTGCACCATTCTTCTATTTTTGGATGTTTAAATATTTCTTGGCAACAAAATAATTTTTCAATTCTAAAACCACCTTTAACAACCAACTGGAGTTCGCGTTTTCCTTCAACAACAAAAACATGACTTTGTTTCCTCAATGATGCCTTACGAATCAATCCAGTAATGAATTTGATTGTGTCGTTTTGTAGACTTGATATCGTTTTCATTTTGATTGTAAATTTAAATCAAGTTTTTCTTCTAAATTCACTATTATTGAGTTTTAGCAAAATATTATTTTAGTGGTTAATTCAAATGTAAAGCGAAAAACTAATAAATATTTTTATTGGTAATGAGCTCAGAGACCAAGAATTACTTAAATTTTTATAAATGGTAATTTATATACCTTCACATCTAAGCTGTTTTTCTAGATCATATAAGACGGAAGATTAATTAAAAATTGTCACAAGGGGGGTCTAAATGAAATGTCTTTTTTTTTGCTTCAGATTTAACTACTTTCGTCAAAACTTTTGTGATGAAGCCTAAGATTTCATCTAAAACGGATCGTTACATAAATGATGAGCTTCAGTATGGCGCACATAACTACCATCCATTACCTGTAGTTCTGAATCGAGGTGAGGGTATATATGTTTGGGATGTAGAGGGGAACAAGTATGTCGACTTTTTATCTGCATATTCAGCAGTTAATCAAGGACATTGTCATCCTAAAATTGTAAAAGCTTTAAAAGAACAATCTAGTATTTTAACCTTAACTTCTCGTGCATTTCACAATAATATCCTGGGAACATATGAAAAATATGTGACTAGTTTATTCGGTTACGACAAAATTTTACCCATGAATACTGGTGTAGAAGGGGGTGAAACGGCCATAAAATTATGTAGAAAATGGGCTTATAAAATAAAAGGTGTTCAAGAGAACAAGGCAAAAATTATATTCGCCGAAAATAATTTTTGGGGAAGAACTTTGGCTGCTGTATCTTCATCTACAGATCCAAGTGCATTTAATGATTATGGTCCCTATTTACCTGGTTTTGATATAGTTAGATACAATGATTTAAAAGATTTGGAAAAGTCTTTAGAAGATCCAAACGTAGCTGGCTTTATGGTTGAGCCTATTCAAGGAGAGGCTGGAGTGATAGTACCAGATGAAGGTTATTTAGAAAAAGCCTATAAATTATGTAAGTCAAAAAATGTATTATTTATTGCTGACGAGGTTCAAACTGGTATTTCAAGAACAGGAAAATTATTTTGCTGTCAACACGAGAATGTTAAACCAGATATTTTAATTTTAGGAAAAGCTTTATCTGGCGGAGTTTTTCCAGTTTCTGCGGTACTTGCTGATGATGAAATTATGATGACAATTAAACCTGGTGAGCATGGTTCTACCTTTGGTGGAAACCCACTTGGATGTAAGGTAGCTATGGCTGCATTAGAGGTAGCTGTAGAGGAAAATTTAGCTGAAAATTCAAAAAGGTTAGGGAAAATATTTAGAGAAAAATTATCTCATTTTGCAAAAAAAAATAAATTAATAAAACTTGTAAGAGGAAAAGGATTGTTAAATGCAATAGTAATCAATGATTCTGAACATAGTCCAACGGCCTGGAATATTTGTTTGAAACTTCGAGATAAAGGATTATTAGCTAAACCCACTCATGGAAATATCATTCGATTTGCTCCTCCATTGGTTATTAATGAAACGCAACTTTTGTCTAGTGTACAGATAATCATGAATACCTTTCGAGATTTTAAAACTTAATAAAATTTATTTATGGATTCCATCTATCTTGATAATGCAGCAACTACCCCTGTCTTAGAGGAGGTT
>CACOXF010000059.1 GCA_902631125.1 uncultured Bacteroidota bacterium | reverse complement strand
CCTCGACCAAATGGTTGAGCATGTCAAAGGCATTCTCGAACAACTTGAACTACCCTATCGCATTCTTCGATTGTGTGGTGGTGACCTCGGATTTACAGCTGCAATGACATATGATTTTGAAATCTATTCCACTGCCCAAAAGCGATGGTTAGAGGTGAGTTCCGTTTCAAATTTTGAAAGCTATCAATCTACAAGATTAAAACTTCGTTTCAAAGACAATGATGGCAATCGCAAGTGGGTGCATACCCTCAATGGAAGTGCCCTTGCTATTCCGCGTATCATGGCTGGTCTTCTAGAAAACAATCAATCTGAAAATGGTGTTCTCATCCCTAAAGCCTTGGCTAATTATACTGGCTTTGATACAATTCAATAATTGCTCTTATGCATATTCTCAATATCACCTTTAGTGTTGATCCACCTATTCAAGAGGACTTTGTTGCCTATGTAAAAAAACAACTTATCCCTTCACTTGATCAGAAAAGCTCCCTTTTACGCATACACAGCGATGCCAATACACATCCCACTCTTGGACTTCAAATTGAGTTTGATTCTTGCCATACACTCATAGACTTTAAAAACAATGGGCTGGAAAAAACCTATGAGCAACTCCAAGCCTCTTTCCCTAACAAATGGGTGTGTTTTGATACCGAACTTGAAAAACTAAGCCCTTGAGTGTTCGTCCAAAAAAACATCTGGGACAACATTTTTTGACTGATCTCAACATCGCTCAAAATATTGCTGATGCACTCACTGGAATTGACTACCAAAATGTGTTAGAAGTTGGACCTGGTATGGGTGTGCTGACCCAATATCTACTGAAAACAAAGCATACGATTCACGCCATTGAAGTTGATATTGAATCTGTTGACTATCTCAACACAAATTTCCCCAAACTAGAACCAAATTTAGTTTTTGGAGATTTTCTGAAATGCAATTTGGTCAAAGAGTTTCCAAGCCCTTTGGCAATCATTGGAAACTTCCCTTATAATATATCATCTCAAATCTTGTTTAAAACCATAGAGAATCGAAATCAGATTCCAGAATTTATTGGGATGTTTCAGAAAGAAGTTGCAAAACGCATTTGCGAACCCCCTGGCTCAAAAGCATATGGAATACTTTCTGTTTTGACCCAAAGTTTTTATGACACTGAATATTTGTTCAATGTCAATCGATTTGTATTTGACCCGCCACCAAAAGTAGCATCGGCTGTATTGAGATTACGCCGAAAAGAAACGATCGACTTAAACTGTGATGAAAGACTGTACTTTCAAGTTGTGAAAACTGCCTTTCAACAAAGACGAAAAACTTTACGAAACAGTTTAAAAACCTTTTCTTTACCAACCAATTTAAAAGAAGACACTATCTTTGGGCAGCGTCCAGAACAATTGGGCGTTTCGGATTTTGTCCGCATCACAAATTTGATTGCTCATGACGCCATTTAAGCTTAGTGAAGAACTTCTAGATCAAATCAACAGTGATATAGTGGCTCAAAACGACAAGGCACTACAAACACTTGTTAAAGAATATCATTACGCCGATTTGGCAGAAATTTTTGAGGCACTTCAAATCGATCAGGCTGTTTATTTGTTTAAACTTATTGACTCTGAAAAATCAGCAGATATGCTCCCCGAACTCGACGAAGATGTTCGTGAGAGTATTCTTGATGCATTGTCCTCAGAGGAAATCGCAACAGAAATTGAAGAGCTCGATACCGACGACGCAGTAGATATCATCGCGGAACTATCCGACGAGATTCGCAAAGAAGTTATTAATCAAATTTCAGACACTGAACATGCTGATGATATTCGAGAGCTACTTACCTATGACGAAAATTCTGCTGGTGGTCTAATGGCCAAAGAATTGGTTTGTGTCAACCAAAACTGGACAATCACTCGTTGTGTGCGTGAGATGCGCATTCAAGCGCAAGAAGTCACTCGTGTCCATTCCATCTATGTTGTGGATGATGAAAATGTATTGCTTGGACGCTTATCTCTGAAAGATTTGCTTACAGCGAATGAAAAAAGCAAGATTAAAAGTGTTTATATCCCGAAAGTCGATTATGTGACAATCGGTGTAGATGGAGAGGAAGTCGCAAAAATCATGTCAAAATATGATTTAGAGGCAATTCCTGTTGTCAATGAACAAAAACAGCTTGTGGGTAGAATTACGATTGATGATATCGTTGATTTGATTAAGGATGAGGCGGAAAAAGATTATCAGCTCGCAGCAGGTATTTCATCTGATGTTGAAGCAGATGATTCCATTTTTCAACACACAAAGGCACGACTTCCTTGGTTGATATTGGGTTTGGTCGGTGGGCTAGGAAGTGTCTTTATTCTCGAAGGGTTTGAAGGTTTTATGAATCATCCATCCCATAAGGCCTTATTCTTTTTTACTCCTCTCATTGCAGCAATGGCTGGGAACGTGGGTGTTCAATCATCGGCAATTATTGTGCAAGGACTTGCCAATGATGTGGTCAAAGGAAGTTTACTCAACCGCCTTTTCAAGGAAGTTGGACTGGGCTTGATAAATGGTGGTACTTTAGCCTTGCTTGTCATCCTTTTTGGTGTTGCCACCCAACAGCCAACTAATGTGAGCCTGACCATTGCTTTATCGATGCTTTGTGTGATTATTGTCTCAGCACTGATTGGCACTTTTGTACCCATTGTACTTAACAGAAGAGGAGTAGACCCTGCAATTGCCACTGGACCGTTTATCACCACAAGCAACGACATCTTTGGCATATTTCTATTTTTTTATATCGCCAAATGGTTTTTGGCTTAATTCCAAATGTCAATCGCAATGCGTGTTCTACACCTAGACAAAAATCATGATATATTGGAAGAAGGATTGAGTGAAATTGGTTGTACCAATGACTTTGATTTCACAAGTTCCAAAGAAGAGATTCTTTCAAAAATTGATGCCTATGACGCCATTGTCATTCGCGGTCGTTTCTCAATTGACAAAGCGTTTTTAGATTCAGCCAAGCACCTTCGTTTTGTTGCGCGGGTGGGTTCAGGGCTTGAGAATATCGATCTGTCTCACGCAAAAAAAATTGGGGTTGAGGTCATTGCCTCTCCTGAAGGAAATGCAAATGCTGTTGGGGAACATGCACTTGGGATGATTTTGACGCTTTTCAATAAACTTCCCAGAGCAGCTTTAGATATCAAAAATGGAAAGTGGGAGCGTGAAGCAAATCGTGGTGAGGAGCTTAATGGGAAAACCATAGGATTGATTGGCTATGGGCATACAGCTAATCAATTTGCAAAAAAACTCAGTGGGTTTGATGTCACAGTTTTATGTCATGATATTTTACCCAACAAAGGAAATACGTTTGCCACGCAAGTCGATTTAAAAACCTTACATGAGCAAGCAGATGTTGTTAGCTTACACATTCCACAAACCGCTGAAACTAAAGGGCTGATTGATGCTAAATTTATAAAAATGATGAGAAAAAAGTTTTGGCTAATCAATACTGCTAGAGGAAATCAGGTTGTTATCAAAGACCTTATCCATGGATTTGAAATGGGAAAGGTTAGAGGTGCTTGTCTAGATGTTTTACCGTTTGAAAAATCATCCTTTGAGGGGGTTACAAACAACACCCAACTTAAACAGTTACAAGAAAACCCAAATGTTATTCTTACACCCCATATCGCAGGTTGGACACACCAAAGCAAGCGCAAACTCGCTCAGGTTATTGTAGATAAGGTGAAAACAGTTTTTTTTAAAACTAAAAAATAGTAATTTTATACCCATGATTAAAAGAGTTATTTTTAAATCGATTTAATAAATCTATGGTAAAGATTTGTCGATATCCCATACAAGTTTAGGTTTCAAACTTAAATGAAATTTTAGCTTTTAATTTCATATTTATTTTAGCAGGTAACGCTTTATTTGTTATCATTAATAAGCTATCCATGAAAAAGATACTTATACTTTGCACTGGCAACTCTTGCCGAAGTCAAATCGCACATGGTTATTTTACACATTTTGGAAAAGATGTGCTTGATGTATATTCAGCTGGTATCGAAACACATGGCGTAAATCCTAGAGCCATAGCAACGATGCATGTAGGTGGAATAGATATTTCAGGACACACATCAAACCACGTGGATGAATA
>CACOXF010000058.1 GCA_902631125.1 uncultured Bacteroidota bacterium | reverse complement strand
AGTCGGCAATCAAATAAAGGAGCTGATTTTCTTCAAAAAAACGAAATTCGTGGCTTTGTTGTCAAAATCAATGAAGATAAAATTATTGGAGATCTATCTACCTTTCTTGCCAAGGTCAATTGCTTGTTTTTGACTTTACCACCAGGCATTCGAAAAAATCCGAAGCGTAACTTTGTTGCAGTTATACAGCAGCTTGTTCCACATATCCAAAACAGCAAAGTCCAAAAAATAGTATTTACCAGTAGCACAAGTGTTTTTGGACCACAACAAGGGCTTGTTACACCACGAACAACCCCCAAACCAGTAAGTGAAAGTGGCAAACAATTGCTTGAGATCGAAAAAATCTTATTGTCACAACCTCATTTTTCCACTCAGATTGTTCGTCTAGGTGGGCTAATCGACGATGATCGACACCCTGTAAAGCAGCTCGCAAAATTTCCAATTGTTCATAACCCCGAGGCACCAATCAATCTTATTCATAAAACTGATGCAATTGGATTGCTTAGCTATTTATCCGAACAAGCGATTTGGCATAAAATTTATCATGGTGTTACGCCTTGGCATCCAACAAAAAAGGATTTTTACCTACAAGCTGCAAAGCAATTGCAAATCTCTTCGCCAAAGTTTAGTTCTGAAAAAGGAGTAGCAACTAAAATCGTTTCCGATCCTTATATCGAATTGGGGTCTTATCGATTTGTGGAGCCAAAACTTGGGCTTCATCTGCAGTTGTAGAAAAACGGTTGTAGTGATCAGCAAATATATTCCATGAAATCACCACATCATCCATTGCTTTGACAAAAGTGGAGTCTGCATACTGCAATGGATTGATATATCGGACAATCCCTAGTCGTGTTTGAAAAACCTTGTAACGGCTTAGAAGTTGGGGGATACGAAGTTGGTCTGGGAATTTTTTTTCTGAAATTCGATCTGCTTCATCTCCAATTGATTCGAGCAGTTGCTGAAGCGTATTGGTATCGACATTTGGCAACTCTTCAAGTTGGGCAAACAAGGACGTAAAGGGCTTTTCTTCTCCAAGTTGAATTGGGGTGAGTTGAGGTTTATTATCAAAAAAATCTCTGTTTTTGATAATGATTAGTTCGGAATTCGTCGCTCTTTGTCCAGATTGGGAACATGAAGTTATTAGCGCGAAAAACAACAAAAAGGTTCGTTTCATTAAGCAAATATACAGTATGTGTGGAGTTAACGACCCTTACAGGTTATACCCAGGTGGATAGCTACTTCACAGAATTGATAGTTGACTTCTTCAAGCTTAAAGTCTACACTCTCCCAAAATGACATTATCATTTGTATTTACAGTTTTTATTTTATCCCAAATTCCCCACCGTGAACCATAATCTTCTTCATGGTGTATTATTCAAGACTCATTATCAATTGCTTAAAGTAGAACAAAATCGCTCTTTCCAAAAGAAATAGCAATTAATTAGGTTAACATCACATACTTCCATTAGTTTTAGGCGTTGAGTAAATTGATATTATGCATCGACATAAACTACTTTAATTTTATGAAGGGCTTAAATATTTCCCCTTACGAGATTCCAAAAGTCCTCTTATTTCTTTGGCGCGAGTCTCATCCATTCTATAGTTGCGCATAATCCACATCGCAACCAACGTTCCAATTGTTGGAAAAAAACAAAAGAAAGCGTGCAGCCCATCTACTGCCGATTGTTGCTCTACAGTGGTTAATTCTGGATTAAAGCCCACAGCGTCAATTATCACTCCGCTAAGAGCTCCTGCAATGGCAAAGCCTACTTTAACCATCCACCAATAAATTGCCCCAAAAACTCCTTCCCTTCTTTTACCTGAGTTCAGCTCATCAACGTCTATTACATCTGCAGTCATAGACATCATAATGGTAAATAAACTTCCAATACCAAATGAAAAAAATGGAAGAGCGATAATGTACATCCAAGGCTTCCCAGGTATAAATAAAAAGTATAACATAATATACCCAAGAATAGATATACTTTGGGTTAGCATAAATGCTTTTTTCTTCCCCATTTTTTTAGATAACCACGCCACAACAGGGATTACGATAAAAGTAGTTCCCAAAGCACCAAGGCATCCAAACAAAGACACCCAAATTCCCGTAGCTTCGGCGTCGCCGTTAAAAAGTTTATATACAATCACAAAAAAAGTAAGGGATGATACCGCCATAAACGCATTGTATATAAAAAATGTAGCGCCACATAATTGTCTAAATTCTTTAATTTTAAATGCTTCGATAAAACTGTCATAAATTTTTCCAAGACTAGCGCTAATATTATCAATGCTCAAGGGCTCATAATCTTCATTAAGGGTAGATTTGCTTTTTATGAATATTGCTGGAACAATCGCGCAAATTGCACAAGGAATTGTTACCCATATTGCTAGGTCTCTCGCTGCTACATCTGCTGAAGGAAACCACTCGGGGTCATACATAATTACCCAAAACCACGGTGCAATCACCCATGCCCATTGTCCAATCCATTGCGCGATAGCCATGATATTTGTACGTTCGTGAAAATCATCACTCATTTCATACCCCATAGCTACATATGGTACGCTAAAAAAAGTAAGTCCTAAATAAAAAATAATGGACCATATAAAGAAATACCAAAAATTAAATTGTAATGTATTATCCCTAAATAACTGCCACATAAAAATGTAGGCAACTCCCATAATAATACCGCCTATTAATATATACTGTTTACGGCGTCCCCATTTCGATTTCGTATTATCAGAAATAAAACCCATTATAGGGTCGGTAATAGCGTCAAAAATTCTAGGGAAAAAATATACAAAAGCCCACATCCAGCCTGGAAAACCCAAATCTTGAACTAGTACAACCATAAATATCCCAAGAATGGCAGGAAACATTTGATTCGCAAACATGCCAACGCCAAAAGCAATTTTTTGACCTAATGGCACTCTATTTTTTAAGTAAGGGTTATCCATAATACTAGTTTAAGTGGTTGTGTATCATTATGGTCTGTATTGCTTGCGGGCTGATGCTTATATTTTTGATTAAATCATTATGAGTTAATTCTAAATTTTTCGGCGTGGTACCTTCATTAAATATTACAACTGCTATGCTTCCATCTGGATTTTTGGCAGCGGCTACCATAAGTTCTTCATCTGATTTTTTGACTTCAATTACTTTGGCTTCTGGTCGAATGAACTTGCTGAAATGTGTCATTACATAGTAGAGTGGTGTGTAGTAAACCTCATCCTTTTCTGGGTCCACAATCACAGGGGCAATACACCAGTTATTTGCCCAATTCGGTCCTCCTTTGGTGTCTAAAACCATATTCCAATCTACCCAACCATCGACCCAATTGTTTAGGCATCCGATAATATCACGAGCATATCTATTGACAGGAGAGTATTTAGGATGTAAATATTTTTTATTTTCCTCTCTCCAGTCATATCCCCAATCCGTGGCTTCTTTTTTCCAATACCATTTGTCATCTTTCCAAACAGGCACTTCGGCATCTACGCAAGCTTCTGTTTGAATAAGATATTTTTCTGGGGCCTTATTGTGCGCGTACTGCAATTCCTCGGGGAAATAGTTATAGGTGCTTTCGTACCAATGAACTGCTGTACCGTCGTAATACTTACTTGAAGCTTCGTCTTTGTACATGACATCTACCCACTCACGTATTCCTTCACGATTTTGGTCGTAACCTAGAATTTTAAGGTGGCCTTTGCCATCAGCTTCGAGTTTTGGACCCAAAAAGTTTTGAACGAAGTGCGTCATTTCTTCAGGAGTATAATGCATGCTTTCCCAGTTCTCACCATTTCCGTGTGGCTCATTTTCAACAGTAAATCCCCAAATGTCAATTCCTTCTGCGTTATAGGCGTCAACATATTTTGAAAAGAACAAAGCCCAAGTGTCATAATACTGTGGAAGTAGTTTTCCACCAACCCAACTGTTATTGTCTTTCATCCATGGAGATGCGGTCCAAGGCGAAGAAAAAAGTTTAAACCCATCTTCTGATATTGCGATCGCATCCTTTATCATGGGAATAATATCGTCTTTATCCTGATCTATCGAAAAGTGATCCAAATTTTTATCTCCTGCCACAGGCGTGTAAGAGTAATTATTTAATGAAAAGTCACATGAGTTCATGTGCGTACGTGCAAGGGAATAACGTGCACCATCTT
>CACOXF010000057.1 GCA_902631125.1 uncultured Bacteroidota bacterium | reverse complement strand
GCCAGAGAAAGAAATTTCAACTACATTGGTAAAGGTTGCTGATCCTTATCTTTCGTTCACGACTATGCTTTCTCACTTCAATGGCTCTGAAAAAAAATACAATGGTATTCATAGCCATAGCTTAATTGACTCATCAGCTTCGCTGGGAACAGATTGCTATGTTGGACCATTTGTTACGATTGGGAGTGGGGTAAAGGTTGGCAATAATGTAAAAATACATGATCATGTTGTCATCGAACCCGATGTGGTTATTGGAGATCACACAACGATTTTTTCTGGCGCAAAAATTTTATCCAAATCTAAAATAGGGGCAAATTGTATTCTACACAACAATGTGGTGATTGGTTCAGATGGTTTTGGGTTTAGTCCAACATCTTCGGGCGCTTACGAAAAAATCCCACAGACTGGTTCCGTGTTGATAGAGGATGATGTTGAAATTGGTTCGAACTCTACAATTGATCGTGCAACAATTGGACAAACCATCATCCGTCAAGGAGTTAAGTTAGATAACTTAATCCAAATTGCTCATAATGTTGAGGTAGGTGCTCACACTGTCATTGCTGCCCAAACTGGCATCGCTGGGTCTTCCAAAATTGGAAGTCATTGTGTTATTGGCGGACAAGTCGGTGTCGCAGGTCATCTCAAAATCGGAAATCGTGTTCAAATTCAGGGACAATCGGGTATTTTACGTAATCTCAAAGACGATGAAAAAGTGATGGGTTATCCTGCAATTGATATTCTCTCCTACAACAAATCATATGTTCATTTTAAAAACCTAAACAAGCATATTAAAACACTTCATAAACTCCAAAAAAAACTTACTGACAATGGCTAAACAAACTACAATTGCTGATCCAATTACGCTTAAAGGGGTAGGAATTCACACAGGTGTCGAAGTAACAATGACATTTAAACCTGCAATTGCCAATCATGGTTACGCATTTCAGCGAACAGACCTTGAAGGCAGTCCCATAATCGAAGCTCTTGCGCACAACGTAGCAGACACCAAGCGAGGAACCAGCCTTCAAAAAAATGGTGTAACCATTCATACTTGTGAGCATGTTTTAGCAGCTTTCGTAGGTAGTGAAGTGGATAATGTTTTGATTGAACTTAATGCTTCGGAAACACCAATTATGGATGGTTCATCCAAATTTTTTGTTGAGGCAATAGAAAAAGTTGGAATCAAAACACTCGATGCCGAAAGAGATGAATACATCGTAAAGGAAAACATTACTTATACTGATGAAGAATCGGGAAGTGAAATTACTTTGTTGCCAGCAGATGACTATGGGGTTACAACCATGGTCGATTTTGGAACGAAAGTTCTCGGAACGCAAAACGCAACTTTAAAGAAACTGAGTCAGTTTAAAAAAGAGTTTGCCGACGCTCGGACGTTTAGCTTTTTACATGAGATTGAAACCCTTCTAGAAAATGGGTTAATCAAGGGAGGAGACCTCAACAACGCGATTGTGTATGTTGACAAAGAGCTATCTAAGGATACGATGGATCGGCTGCGAAAAGCATTTAATAAAACATCAATTTCGGTTAAGCCAAATGGAATTTTAGACAACCTTACGTTGCATTATCCCAATGAAGCAGCACGACACAAATTGCTCGATGTGATTGGTGATTTGGCATTGATTGGTACACGCATGAGGGGTAAAGTGATCGCATCAAAACCAGGTCATGCGATTAATACGAATTTTGCTAAAAAAATGGCAAAAATCATCAAAGAAGAGAAGAGAAATCGTGTACCAAATTATGACTTAAATGTCGAGCCAGCACTTGATGTTAATCAGATTATGAAGATCTTACCCCATCGCCCACCTTTTCTGCTTGTCGATAAGATACTTGAAATCAGCAAACAACACGTTGTGGCTGTTAAAAGTGTGACAATGAATGAACCATTTTTTCAGGGACATTTTCCTGGACGACCTGTAATGCCAGGTGTTCTGCAAATTGAAGCTATGGCACAAGCAGGTGGTGTATTGGTTCTCAACACTGTCCCAGACCCTGAAAATTACCTTACTTATTTTATGAAGATTGAAAACGCCAAGTTTAAACACCCAGTTGTTCCTGGCGATACACTTGTATTTAAACTCGAGCTCTTGTCGCCCATAAGAAGGGGGATCTGTCATATGCAAGCCTATGCCTACAGTAGAGGTCGATTGACAACCGAAGCAGAAATGATGGCGCAAATTGTCAAAAAAAATGAAACTAGCCAATGAATCAACCCTTAGCTTACGTTCATCCTAGAGCAGCTCTTGCAAAAAATGTGGTTATTGAACCCTTCACGACCATTGATAAAAATGTTGAAATAGGAGAAGGGACTTGGATTGGATCCAACGTAACCATCATGGAAGGTGCTCGAATTGGTAAAAACTGTTCTATTTTTCCTGGTTCAGTCATCTCTGCTGTTCCTCAAGATTTAAAATTTAATGGCGAAGACTCAACTGCCGAAATAGGGGATAATACCACCATTCGAGAGTGTGTGACAATCAACAGAGGTACATCTTCAAGAGGAAAAACGATTATTGGAGAAAATTGTCTGGTGATGGCGTATTCTCACATTGCACACGATTGTATTGTTGGAAACAACTGTATATTTTCCAACAATAGTACATTGGCTGGCCACATCACTATTGGAGATCATGTAATATTGGCTGGAATGACTGCTATTCATCAATTTTGCTCGATTGGAAGTCATTCATTTGTCGCTGGAGGATCGTTGGTTCGAAAAGACATTCCACCTTTTGTGAAAGCAGCAAGAGAACCAATCTCTTATGTGGGAATCAACTCTGTCGGTCTGCGTCGGCGTGGGTTCACAAGCGAAAAAATAAGAGAGATTCAAAACATATACAGAATTCTTTATCAAAAAACATACAACAACACACAAGCTGTTGAAATTATTGAAGCGGAAGTAGAAGTCTCCAAAGAAAGAGATGAGATTCTACAGTTTATTCGTGATTCTCAGCGAGGGATTATGAAAGGATATTCCAAAACATCATAGAATATGGCATCAACTTCTGATATTCGTAAAGGTCTTTGTATTCGTTATAACAACGATATCTATAAAATCGTTGAGTTTTTACATGTCAAACCTGGAAAAGGCCCAGCCTTTGTGCGAACAAAACTCAAAAGCGTGACCAATGGAAAGGTCATCGACAACACCTTTTCAGCAGGACATAAGATCGAAGATGTTCGTGTCGAAACGCGTAAATACCAGTTTTTGTACAATGATGGTGAAACCTATCACTTTATGAACACTGATGATTACAACCAAATTGAACTTCAAAAAAGTATTTTAGATGCACCCCAGCTTTTGAAAGAAGGAGTGCATGTTACAGTGATGACCAATTCTGACGATGGCATACCATTATCTGTCGATATGCCAGTAAGTGTTGTATTGGAGGTTACTCATAGCGAACCTGGAGTGAAGGGAAATACAGCAACAAATGCAACCAAGCCAGCAACCCTCGAAACAGGTGCAAAAATCAATGTCCCCTTGTTTATCAGTGAAGGAGATAAGATTAGAGTAGACACCGAAAAATCAACTTATATCGAACGAATTAAAGGATAATTATGAGTGTATTGGTCAGTAAAGATTCGAAAATTATTGTACAAGGCTTCACTGGTAGTGAAGGTAGCTTCCACGCCGAACAGATGATTGCTTATGGCACCCAAGTCGTTGGGGGTGTTACTCCTGGAAAAGGAGGGCAAACACATCTTGATAAACCTGTTTTTAACACAGTAAAAGAGGCAGTCGATGCTGTCAAAGCAGACACCTCAATCATATTTGTACCCCCTGCCTTTGCTGCAGATGCGATCATGGAAGCAGCCGACGCTGGTATTGAAGTCATCGTCACGATTACTGAAGGAATACCAGTTGCTGATATGGTGAAAGCAGCTTCGTATGTGAAACAACGAAATGCACGTCTTGTGGGACCCAACTGCCCAGGCGTAATCACCCCTGAAGAGGCAAAGGTTGGTATTATGCCAGGATTTGTGTTTAAAAAAGGAAATGTTGGGATTGTGTCTAAATCGGGGACACTAACCTATGAGGCAGCTGATCAGGTCGTGAAAGAAGGACTTGGCATCACCACTGCCATTGGGATAGGTGGTGACCCAATCATTGGTACAACTACGAAAGAAGCATTAGAATTATTTATGA
>CACOXF010000056.1 GCA_902631125.1 uncultured Bacteroidota bacterium | reverse complement strand
CGGCAAACCATCTAATCAGCGTGTGCTTTTTGCAAAAGCTTACTAGAGTTGTAAGATTTCTGTAAAAGAAGGTTTCTTTTATTAAAAGATATTTAAATATTTTTTTCTCTGTATTTGTCGAAATTTGATCGATGAAATAAGTATTTAACCCTTTCTGAATTTGAATCCATTTTACCGATTGTCAGTAAAATATGATTTGTAGAAAAGATTTAACTCTATATTTTCGATTGTACTGTTAAACGGATTTACATTAAATTTTTCACCAGAGTTTGCAATTGTATATGCGCACCAGCCACTATATTTAGGCAAATACTTTTAGGGCATCTAAAAATTTAATCTTGTTTTATTGTGATGGATTGCTAACATTTGTCTGGCTCACTTTTCGAAAAGTAGCCGGCTACATCATAACCATTCACAACAATGTTTTCGCTTCAGCGTAAAAGTTATCGATAGAGAAACTGCTTTGTTGCGTAAGCCTTGTGAAAAAAAATAAAACACCATAAACGAAGACAATGATTGTTTGGGGCACATGCAAGATTTAATTTAAGTGCATAAAAATTTAGGAATTTTCTCAAAATGTGTTTTTGTTAGTTTTGAAGTAAAAGAACTTAAAATTATTGCATTATCATTTTTTTCAATTAAATTTGCCACCTAAAATAAACAAGGCCCGTTCGTCTATCGGCTAGGACGCCAGGTTTTCATCCTGGTAAGAGGGGTTCGATTCCCCTACGGGCTACAAAATTTAATTTAATTATGGCCAACCATAAATCCGCTTTAAAGAATATACGATCAGATGAGGGGAAACGCACTCTTAATCGTTTGCAGCACAAAACGATGCGAAACGCTTTAAGAGATTTTCAGAAAATCAGAACCAAAAAAGCAGCCAACAAGGCACTTCCTTCTCTAATTTCTAAAATCGATAAACTAGCCAAGCGTAACATTATTCATGCCAACAAGGCTGCCAACTTAAAGTCAAAAGCCACAAAGCACATCGCTTCTCTATAGGAGAATACAATTCATTAAAAGGGCTTCCCATGGAAGCCTTTTTTTATTATTTAATTTTCTGATTAATTATTCATCGATATCAAAAACTCTTCGTTATTGAGTGTTCTTTTGATTCGATCTTCAATGAATTCCATCGCTTCAACAGGGTTCATGTCAGCAAGATACTTTCTCATTACCCACATTCTTTGAATTGTATTTTCATCTAACAGCATATCGTCTCTACGAGTACTAGAGGAAACCAAGTCAATTGCCGGGAAAATTCTACGATTAGAAATTCTACGATCTAGTTGGAGTTCCATATTGCCAGTACCTTTAAACTCTTCAAAAATCACTTCATCCATTTTCGATCCTGTTTCTGTCAAGGCTGTGGCAATTATCGACAATGAACCTCCATTTTCGATATTTCTTGCAGCTCCAAAGAAGCGCTTCGGTTTGTGTAATGCATTAGCATCAACACCACCACTGAGAATTTTTCCTGATGCTGGTTGCACTGTATTATAAGCTCGTGCCAATCGAGTGATTGAGTCTAACAGAATCACTACATCATGACCACACTCAACCAATCGTTTTGCTTTTTCAAGAACGATATTGGCAACTTTTACGTGCCTATCTGCTGGCTCGTCAAAAGTGGAGGCGACAACTTCACCTTTAACATTTCGTTGCATATCAGTAACCTCTTCTGGCCTTTCGTCAATTAAGAGGATAATTTGGTACACCTCTGGATGATTTGCAGCAATGGCATTGGCAACATCCTTCAATAACATAGTCTTCCCTGTTTTGGGTTGTGACACTATCATTCCTCTCTGTCCCTTCCCGATGGGTGAGAACAAGTCCATAATTCGAGACGAAATCGTACTCTGCTTTTCGGCTATGTTAAACTTCTCATTTGGAAACAGAGGTGTTAAATGCTCAAAAGATACGCGATCACGAACTACATTTGGACTCAAGCCGTTGATCGTACTAACCTTGATTAAAGGAAAGTATTTTTCACCTTCTTTTGGGGGGCGCACATGACCTAGAACAGTATCTCCAGTTTTCAAGCCAAACAATCGGACTTGCGATTGGGAGACATAGATATCATCTGGCGAAGATAGGTAATTGTAGTCTGAAGATCTTAAAAAACCATAGCCCTCAGGCATCATCTCCAATACACCTTCACTTTCAATAATTCCTTCAAACTCATAGTCAGGCTGGCGATATTTATTACGCGTGTCCTTATTGTGGTTGTTTTCTCTATTGTTGTGTTGATTTTTATTTTGCTCCCCACCTTTAGAAGATTGCTTACCATTTTGATTGGGATTCTTCTTTTCAGTTTTTGGTTTGCTATTTTGTGGCTTCATTGATGCTTGCTCACCCGGGTTTATTTTAGAAGTTTCTTCTGTTTTATTGTCTTCTTGTTTTTCAATTTTTTTTTCTGGTAGACTAGCAATGTGATCAATGATGCTGTAGGCAAGATCCATTTTCTTTTGTCCGGTAATTCCTTTAATCCCTAAACCTTTTGCAATTTCTTGTAATTCAGGAAGTTTTTTTTGTTTTAATTCAGCGATTTCTAACATTATGTCGTGGAAAAATAAGTGATGTAGTAAAAAATATTGGAATGAAGTTTTCCAACTGCATTACAAATATACAACTATTTTTTACTTTTACTAAAACTTTACAGGTGATACAGCGAATTCAATCAATCTATTTATTCTTTGTTTTTCTTATGCAATTAGCTGCATTCTTTTTCCTGCCAGACAGATTAATCTATAATGGCGAAACGACATTTGTCCATCAGTCCTATATCTATCTCATTACCAATCTATTACTAGTTGTTGCACCTCTATGGAATATCTTTCAATACAAAAACAGAAAAACGCAATTTATAGTGAATCGAGTGCTTTTGCTAATCGCTATGGGTTTGTTGATTAATCAAAGTGTTGGGTACTTTAATACTGAAGTTACTCCAACCGATCAGCTCTTAACCTGTGTTATGTATATGCTTACTGTTGTATTTATATCTCTGGCCAACAAATCAATCAAACGCGACGAAGACTTGGTGCGATCTGCCGATCGATTGCGTTAGTGACTATCGCTTTACTTCAATGACTTCCATATTTTTGATGTCTCTTTTATCGATCACAAAGCGTACCATCGTGCGAACTTTATGAAAACCATGTTTGCCAATGGCGCCAGGGTTGATAAACAAGAGTTGGTTGACTTTATCAAACTGTATTTTTAAAATATGTGAATGACCACATATAAATATTTTGGGCTTGAGGTACTTTATTTTTTCTAATATACCCATTGAATATCGCCCAGGCTTACCTCCAATATGAGTCATATATATATTCATATCCTCACACTCAAACAGCAATTCTTCTGGAAAACTAAGACGCAGCTCATGATTATCGATGTTTCCAAACACAGCACGAAGAGGTTTTAGATTCGATATTGTATCTGTCACCTGTGTGGTTCCAATGTCGCCAGCGTGCCAAACCTCATCAGACTCTTTTACATGCTTCATAATGTGATCGTCTAAGTACCCATGTGTGTCAGAGAGTAAAAGTATTTTTTTCATTTCAGCGAACTGTGGTGATAGAAACAATATCTTTGTTGAACAAAAATAGAAATCCTTGCGCTATTTTATAGAACTATCTTACGATGGATCACCCTTTGTTGGTTGGCAACGACAGCCTAGGGGCGAAAGTGTGCAATCATGTCTTGAAGATGCATTGATGACATTGTTGCAAAAACCAATAGGTGTTATTGGTGCTGGTCGTACAGACGCTGGAGTTCATGCACGTCAACTGTTTGCACATGTTGATTTGGATGATCAAGTTGATCAAAATTTGAAATTTCGACTGAACAAGCTTCTAAAGAAAGAGATAGCTGTGAACTCTATTTTGGCAGTGACAGATGATGCCCATGCCCGTTTCGACGCAACTGGAAGACGTTATTCCTACCATATCTCAACTAAAAAAGATCCCTTTTTGGAAAAACGGTCCTATTATTTCTCCAAAACATTAGATATAGAATTGATGAATCAGGCAGCAACAGTCATGCTAGCGCATGATGATTTTAAGTGTTTTTCAAAGTCAAGAACAGAAGTAAAGACTTATTTGTGTGATATTCACCAGGCAAATTGGGAACAAAATGGAAGTGATTTGGTCTTTTTTATTCAAGCCAATCGTTTTTTGAGAAATATGGTTCGCGCCATTGTGGGCACTCTGATTGAAGTTGGTTTGAAAAAAATTAGTATAAATGATTTCAAATCAATTCTACGAAGCAGAGATCGATCGAAAGCAGGATATTCTGTTCCAGCGCATGGTTTATATCTCGAAAAAATATATTATCCAAAGCATATATTTGCTGTATGAGTTCAAAAGTAACAGGTTCTATTCTCGACGTTTCACTCTTCAAGAGACTCATGCGATATGTAAAACCTTATCGATTTACTTTTTTAT
>CACOXF010000055.1 GCA_902631125.1 uncultured Bacteroidota bacterium | reverse complement strand
AAAATAGTGAAATTATGTATGTGTAAGTATTTAAGCAAAACATTCATATGATCTCAGAAAAACAAAATATAATTGATCAAATAACTGACTCATAGCGGCTCGCTATTTCAGCATTTGAGCATCAAATTGTTACAAGGAGAAATTCAATTTCTACTCCTTTGCGTTAAAAATCATCTATTTCTCATGAAGTTATTAAGAAAACTCATATTCATTTTCCAAACTACTCCGTGGGCTGTATTATTTTTGGAAATGAAAATGAATCAGAAGTAGAAATAAAAAAAATTTCTGTAGAACTTATGGGAATTTCCAAACGATGGAAAAACAAAAACGACAAGAATTCTTAACAAATCTCAATATTATTCCAGTTTAGACTTTTTAATTGAATTGCTTTTTGGCTTCCTGTATTTAGATTTTTGACAATACATTTTTCACCTTTCCATTCATCCTCACCCATAATGAGCGCAAATGGGGTGTTGAGCTTATTTGCCATGCCCAATTGCTTTTTTAAACGATCAGCAGTTGGGTACACATACAACCGCTTGCCACCTCTCCTCAACTCATTGATGTAGGGCAGCAGAGCTGTCATCATTTCCATATTGAAATGCACAATGAATAAGTCAATCGAGGTATGAATTTCAGGTGGAAACAAATCAAGTTCGGAAAGAACCAATTCGATGCGATCTAAGCCAAATGAAATACCAATGCCACTCATGCCTTTCATGCCAAACACACCTGTTAAGTTATCATATCGACCCCCAGCCCCAATCGATCCAAGAGAAACACTTTTTGGTGCTGAAATTTCAAATATTGTACCTGTATAATAATCCAATCCTCTGGCAAGTGTCCAATCAAAAACAACATCTAAGGAACTCATTTTTCCCATGTTTGAAAACAAAAAGTTTAGGTCATCGAATGGGGTGCTATCAGAAGATTCATCTGCAATCAACTGCTGCAGGACCTCTAATTGGTCTGCATTCGATTTGCTATGTAATGATTGCTGAATTGTGTTGATTATTTGGTTGTCAAAACCAGCTTTTGCAAGCAACTGCAGAGCCTCATCCCAACCCACTTTGTCAAGCTTATCAAGTGTTGTAAGGAAGGTTGTTGTTTGTTTCTCAGCTCCAGATTTTCTTGAAATGGCCTCAAGCACTTTTCGATGATTGACGCGCAAGGTGCAGCCCTGAAGTTTCAAATCCGAAAAAACTGCATCAATCATTTGTATAAACTCTAGTTCGAGTAGTGTGCTGTCAGAGCCAATGGAATCGGCATCACACTGCATAAACTCTTGAAAACGACCGTATTGGGGACGATCAGCACGCCAAACTGGCTGCATTTGATATCGCTTAAACGGAAAACTTAATTTGTTTTGGTGTTGAACAACAAACCGAGCAAGTGGAACAGTAAGATCATAGCGCATTGCCTTCTCAGCGATGGAATTGCCAAAACGCGATAGCTCCCCCTTTTCCAAAGCATTCAAATCTGCTTTTTTCACTTTTTCGCCAGAGTTAAGAACCTTAAACACCAATCGGTCTCCCTCATCGCCATACTTGCCAAGCAATAGTTCTCGTCGCTCCATAGATGGTGTCTCGATTGGTAAAAATCCAAAGCGTTCAAATTGTGTTTTTATCACATCCATGATATAGTTGCGACGTATCACTTCATGCGGTAAGAAATCCCGCATACCCTTGGGTGTGTTTGGCTTATTCGACATGTGTATAAAGGTACAGTAAAATTAAGAAGTAAAAAAAAGAGTCAAATGCTTTTGTTCCATGCAAACCATCACCAAACTAGCGTTCGATTGGTTTTGCAAAAAGGTCAAAATCCTCTGCTTGTTCAATGATTACATCAGTAAAATCCCCAATACGCAAATAATGCTCCTTTGCATCAATACGTATCTCGTTATCCACATCTGGCGAATCATACTCCGAACGACCGATATAATAATTCCCTTCTTTTCTATCAATCAAACAACAAAGTGTTTTCCCAATCAGATTTTGATTTTTTTCCCAAGATATTTGAGACTGTATCGCCATAATTTCATTGGCACGTTGTTGCTTGATTTCAGCAGGCACATCATCGACCAACTGAAAAGCATGGGTGTTTTCCTCATGACTGTAGGTGAAACAACCCAATCGATCAAAGCGTGTATCTGAAACCCATTGTTTAAGGAGTTCAAAGTCTTCTTGCTTTTCGCCAGGGTAGCCTACAATCAAGGTCGTTCGTAAGGCCATATTGGGCACACGTTCTTTGCATGCATTCAACAAGGCATTGGTTTTTTCAAAGGTTGTCCCACGACGCATTGATTTCAAAATTTTATCAGAAATATGCTGTAAAGGCATATCGATATACTGACAGACTTTGGGTTCGTCTCGAATCACGTCGAGCACATCTTCTGGGAAACCAGTTGGAAAGGCGTAGTGCAAGCGAATCCATTCGATACCATCTACTGTGACAAGATGTCGCAACAAATCAGCCAGTCGTCGCTTTTTATACGAATCAAGTCCATAATAGGTCAGGTCTTGTGCAATCAAAATCAACTCTTTCACGCCATCTGCTGCAAGTTTTTTGGCTTCTTTAAGCAAGTCTTCAATTGGTGTTGAACGATGTTTACCCCTCATCAGTGGAATGGCACAAAATGAGCAAGGACGATCACAACCCTCCGAAATTTTGAGATAGGCATAGTGCTTGGGTGTCGTTGTGAGGCGTTCACCGATCAATTCGTGTTTATAATTTGCACCTAATGCTTTGAGTAGAATAGGAAGATCTGTCGTGCCAAAAAATTGATCGACTTCTGGAATTTCTTGTTCCAAATCGTCTTTATAACGTTCACTCAAGCAGCCTGTTACAAATAATTTATCGATTGATCCTTCTTCTTTTTTTTTTGCAAAATTGAGAATAGTTTGCACCGATTCCTCTTTGGCATTTTCGATAAACCCACAAGTATTGACCACTACGATATTCCCCTCTTTTTCATGAACGACTTGTTTGTCGTTGGCTTGAAGTTGACCCATCAAGACTTCAGAGTCATAGATGTTCTTTGAGCAGCCCAAAGTCACTACGTTAATGGTGTTTTTTTTAAGAGATTTTGTTCGCATTGGTCTTATTCGTATCCTTTTGGCAACTGTCTGTGAAGGGTTAGATTTTCGTATGCCGCACCCAGGGCATAGAGTTTTGGTTCTGTAAAACTTTCAGCTACAAAAGTTAAGTTTTTTGGCTCTCCTTGATCATTATATCCCATTGGCACTGTGAGACAGGGATAAAATGCCACTGCTGCATAGGCTGCATGATAATTGTTGATGGTCAATACAGCATCCAAATTGTAAGTCATAATGGGATCTCTGAAAAAAGAAACCCCTGATTTATGAAGTTTATCGATAACTGTTTGCAGTTCGTCATCTGTGATATCTTCTTCAATAACACCCATAAGTCGGCCCTGGCCATATGGCATTCTCAGTAAGGAATCTTGCTGGTTGAATGCAACAACCGAATGCACATTATCATCAGCAAAATTTTGATTAGATTGGGTGGAGAAGTAGTTTTGAAGATCGTTTTTCATCTCCTTATTTAGCAAGGACAAAAAATCTTTAAATTCAATATTCGGGGGGTCAAACTCAACAACACTTGCCCCATTGCTACGCAAAGTGTTTATGGCTTTTCGATATAAAGAATCTGTTTTTATAAGGGATTTGATTGCCCCCAGTCGATACGCTGAAATACGTCGATTTTGACTCGCAACAATATAATCCCCAATTTGAACTGGTGCTTTGGTCGTCGAAGGGTCTGAAGCATCTTTGCCTTGCATTGCATCGAGCAAAATCGCATTGTCGATTACATTTTTTGTCATTGGTCCTGCAGTATCAAAGGTACTTGAAATGGGAACGATCCCTGTTCGACTGACCAATCCGATGGTGGGTTTGCAACCAACCACTGCGTTATGGCCCGAAGGGGATAAAATTGATCCAGAAGTTTCAGAACCAACAGCAGCTACAGCATAATTGGCAGCAACAGCAACACCACTTCCAGAGCTCGAACCTCCTGATTCAAAGACTTTTCTACCATAAGGGTTTAAGGTCTGTCCTCCAACAGCACTATAACCCAATGGGCAACCATCACAAAAATAATATGCCCATTCACTCAGATTGACCTTCCCCAAAATTAAAGCACCCTTGGCTTGTAATTGAGAAACAATATAGGCATCGTTATCAGGCACGTGAGACTGTAAGAAGGCTGCGCCAGCTGTCGTTGGCATATCTTGGGTATTAATATTGTCTTTCAGTAATATGGGCATTCCAAAAATGGGGTGCTTTTGGGTATTTTTTTGTCGATCTTTGGCTTTGGCTTGTTCGATTACCTTAGGGTTCAATGCTAAGATGGCATGAAGGGTTGTGTTGGGATCACTTTCCAATTTTCGAATGCGAAACAAATAAAAGAGTGTCAATTTCTCATAACTTAGCAACCCAGAATTTATATGTGACTGTAAAGTGGGTATGTCTTGTTCGATAATCAAGGGTTTTAGAGCCTGATATTGATCTTCTCCAAAACGATTTAAAGCTTTTTCATAAGTTGCCCACAGATCATTTTTGTCCAATAATTTAGATTGAA
>CACOXF010000054.1 GCA_902631125.1 uncultured Bacteroidota bacterium | reverse complement strand
AAAGATGGTGACACAGTTGGTGGCATCATCACTTGTGTGATTAAAAATGTTCCGATTGGATTAGGAGAACCAGTGTTCGACAAACTTCATGCAGAACTTGGCAAAGCCATGCTTTCGATCAATGCTGTAAAAGGTTTTGAATATGGAAGTGGTTTTGCTGGTGCTTCTTGGCGTGGAAGCCAACACAATGACTTGTTTAACAGCGATGGCACAACAAAAACAAACTATTCTGGGGGGATTCAAGGTGGTATAAGTAATGGAATGGACATCTATTTTAATGTTGCTTTTAAACCAGTTGCTACCATTATGCAGAATCAAAATACTATCGATAAATCTGGAAAACCGATAACAATTGAAGGAAAAGGTCGTCACGATCCTTGTGTAGTTCCGCGTGCAGTTCCAATAGTAGAATCGATGGCATCGCTCGTGCTTGCTGATTATTTTCTTATTTCACGTACAAACACTATTGTTGGAGATTTCAATAAAATATAACTTGTAAACCCAATCCATAATACATGAATAATTTAGCACTACACTGGAAAATCTTAATCGGCATGTTGTTAGGAGTCATTTTTGGCGTTTTAATGTTGCAATTCAATTATGGTAAAGATTTGGTTGTAGGTTGGATAAAACCATTAGGTACTATTTTTATTAACGCCCTCAAGCTTATTGCGATTCCACTCATTCTGGCTTCTCTTATCAAAGGGGTTTCAGATTTAAAAGATATTGCAAAATTATCTAAGATGGGAGGTAGAACGGTCTTATTGTATATGATAACCACTGTTACGGCAGTAACTATTGGACTGGGGATTGTAAATCTTATCCAACCTGGTAAAATAGTTAGTAAAGAAGCACAGGCTAAACTTGTCGAAGCATATGCTGAAGATGCTGCCTCTAAACAAATAATTGCCAATGAACAAAAGGCAGATGGACCTCTACAACCTCTAATTGATATTGTTCCCTCAAATATTTTTGAAGCTGCTACTGATAACGCAAACATGCTTCAAATTATATTTTTTTCTATTTTCTTTGGAATAGGTCTGATATTGATACCCGAACAAAAAGCAAAGCCCGTTAAAGATTTTTTTGATGCACTGAATGATGTTATTTTAAAAATGATAGACTTGATTATGGTTGCTGCTCCTTTTGGTGTGTTTGCCTTACTGGCTGCTTTGGTTGTTGATGCTCCAAGCCCTGATTTGTTCAAAGCTCTTGGCCTTTATTCTCTATGCGTAGTACTGGGTCTTTGCCTGATGATAATTTTCTACATTATCCTTGTTTATTTTTACGCTAGTAAGACTCCGAAATTTTTCTTAAATGGTATTTTACCGGCACAATTATTAGCGTTTTCAACTAGCTCATCAGCTGCGACACTTCCCGTAACCATGGAAAGAGTGCAAGAACACCTAGGTGTTGAAGAAGAGGTTAGTAGTTTTGTTCTTCCGATTGGAACGACAATAAATATGGATGGAACGAGTTTATATCAAGGAATTGCAGCTATTTTTATTGCTCAGGCTTTTGGTTTACAGCTTGACTTAGCTGCTCAACTCAGTATAATTGCGACTGCTTCACTAGCATCCATTGGTGCTGCAGCTGTACCTAGTGCAGGAATGGTAATGTTACTAATTGTATTAGGTCAAGCGGGAATTCCAGAAGCTGGTCTAGCATTAATTTTCGCTGTAGATAGGCCACTAGATATGTGTCGTACTGTTGTTAATGTAACAGGAGATGCTGCAGTATCAATGGTGGTAGCAAAATCAACTGGAAAGTTAAATAGCCAATAGCGAAAAAATGGTATGAAAATTATAAAAAATCATAATTTTTTAAGTTTTATACTTTATTATTTCTTTACCATTGAGCAAATCAACGAGGATTATAATTTCTTATGAACGGAATGAATATTTATCAAAAGATGATTTTAATTTAAATATTCAGGCGGTTTTATTCAAAATTGTTAAAAGCATAAATCTTAAACATCATTTACGCCTAACAAGTTCCAATTCATCAGGGTTTACTTGTGTTGTAAAAGATCCATAGTTAACAATAGCTTTATTTTTCTCTAAACTATCAATGGTACCGACCGCCTTTCCATCAAATAAACGAACATGGTCACCGATATGAAATTGCAGTATTGGGCGTTTTTTAACCACCACTTTTGGCTTGTCTTTATTTTCTTTCCGAACCTTTTCAATTTTTTTCTCAACTTCAACTTTTAGTTTTTTCTTTTCGGCTTTTTTCTTGCGTATCACAGCAGCAGACTGCTTTTTTCGCTTTGCGTTTTCAAATTCAACGAGCTGTAAAAGCCCAGCAACCAAGAGTCGTTTTTTGCCGTTTAGAAAATAGGATTCGGCGAGCTCATTTAACTTGTTCCCCAATACAATCATTCTTTGGTCTTGATCGAAAAGGGTTTGGTAACTCTCCAATTTTGCTTTCACTTTAGCATTCAGTGTTTCTAACTTCTCATTTTGCTTTTTTGATTTTAGGGCTTCATCTTGTAACTCTTTTGTATTTTTTGCCATCGTAGAACGCTCGCGTTGCATTTTGGCTAGTGTTGCATCAAAACGGACTTTTCCACGCTCGATTTTCTTCTTTGCCCGATTGATCAAACTATATGGGATTCCATTTTTTTGGGCAACTTCAAAAGTAAAGGAACTCCCTGCTTCTCCTGTAATCAATTGAAAAGTAGGGGAGAGCTTGTTTCGGTCAAACTGCATATTAGCGTTTGCAGCATGGGGCAACTCGTCAGCCAATAACTTTAGATTGGTGTAGTGTGTAGTAATAACACCAAGTGACTTTTCTTCGTAGAAAACTTCTAAAAAAATCTCTGCTAATGCTCCGCCAAGTTCAGGATCTGAACCAGTCCCAAATTCGTCGATAAGCAATAAACTCTTCGCATCACATTTCCTTAAAAATCGATTCATGTTTTTGAGTCGATAGCTATAAGTGCTCAATTCATTTTCAATGGACTGGTTGTCTCCAATATCCGTTAAAATACTTTCAAATATGCACATATGAGATTGAGGATGGACCGGAACGAGAAAACCAGTTTGCACCATCAATTGCAGCAATCCAATTGTTTTTAGTGTAATGCTTTTCCCTCCTGCATTGGGGCCTGAGATAACCAGAATTCGAAGTTCATTATGGAGATGGATGGTTTGTGGGTAGGTGGCTTGTTTTTTTTGCTTATTTGAGAGGTAGAGTAGGGGGTGATAAGCATCTTTCAAGTCCAAGTCTGAACTGTCATTTAACTTTGGCATCACACCATTAATATCTTGCGCATATAATGCCTTAGCACAAAGCATATCAATTTCTGTGGCATAGCGTTGATAGTTTGAGAGCAATTCTTCATGAGGTCGCATCCAATTGGTCAACACCCTCAAAATGTGATCGATTTCCTCTTGTTCGTCATAGATTAGGTTCTCCATTTCCTGGCTGTACTGTACCACAGCTTGGGGCTCGATGTATACGATACTCCCTGTTTTACTGGTTCCTAAAAGAGACCCTTTGACCTTACGGCGGTACATCGCCTTCACAGCCAACACCCTGCGGTTTGAAACAACAGTTTCTTTTATATCATCGAGAAAACCTGAACTTTGATACTTGCTCATGGCTGATCCAAAACTTTGGCTGATTTTACCGCGAACTTGATCCATCTGTTTGCGAATGACAGCAAGAGAGTCAGAGGCCTGATTGCGTACCTCTCCAAAGCGATCAATCACCCGATCAACTTCATTGGGAATGGATTTTTCAATCGGTATGTTCTCTCCAAATTTGTAGAGTTTGGGAAAAAAGAGCTTGGTTTTTTTAAAAAATTGAATGAGAGTTTGCACAGTTTTTGCCAAATGCGCGATGTGTTGAAAAAGGTCAATCTCAATCTTACTGTTTTCGATAGAGAGTAAGCCCAAGGCCTTGTTGATAGATTCAAAGCCGTGATTGGGTATATTGTATTCACTTGTAAAAGATTGATTGTACTCTTTTACGCGCTCAATTTCAATTTGAACACGCGACAGAGAAGTATGTGGTCGAAGTTCAAGTAATGATGATTTTCCAAGTTCAGTTGCACAACGAGCTGCTGCTTGTTCGAGGACAATATCGAACTCTAAATCAGTTATGCTTTTTTCGCTAATCTTTTTCATCGCATTTCCTTACCTTCGGAAAACGCAAATCTAACTTTTTTTTGATGAATGTTAAACTGGAATCTTCTTGGAAAGCTGCTTTATCAAAGGAGTTTTCAAAAACATATTTCAATGAGTTGACAAACTTTGTACGTAATTCTTATCAAAAGACTAAAGTTTATCCCCCCGCTAATTTAATTTTTAATGCTTTGGATTCTTGTCCACTAACAAAGACAAGTGTCGTTATCTTGGGTCAAGACCCTTACCATGGGCCAGGTCAAGCACATGGATTAAGCTTTTCAGTCCCTGATGGGATTTCTCACCCTCCATCACTAGTCAACATATTTAAAGAACTTAAAACGGATGTTGGTAAGGTTTATCCCAAAAATGGCTCTTTAAATTCATGGTCATCACAAGGGGTACTGTTGCTTAATGCTACATTAACCGTTGCTGCAAGTCAGGCAGGAAGTCATCAAAATAAGGGCTGGGAGAAAT
>CACOXF010000053.1 GCA_902631125.1 uncultured Bacteroidota bacterium | reverse complement strand
GATATAGGCATCTGCTAAAGTGTAAACCATGTCGTCATCAATAGAGATCTGCAATCGATCAAAAGTATCTTTTAATCGGCGATATCTTAGGGTTAGTTTATCCATTCGTTGTTCTCTAAAGGCTTTCCAGTACTCTAAATTCAGTGGTACATAAACTTTTAAAAAATCATCCAATCTGAGAGGGATTTGATGGTCTTTTAATAGATGTTCGAACGTGAGTGCTGAGTTTTTTTCAAAGTCCCATAACGTATGGTCCAAATCAAAAAAAAGATCAGTGATGATTTCTTTATTAATCATAGTTCTCCAAAAATTCGGTAAACATCCTTTTCCATGGCTTATTTTTTTGCCTTTCATCCAAGATGGTGTTGGTCAACACCAATGTTAGCGGTGTACCGTATTCATTATTATAAGATTTACATTGCTCCAACAATCTTCTTGCCTTTCGAGGAGAGCGCTGATTACGCAATATAGTTTCGTGTGCTACAACAGGGTGTATAAATAGGTTTGAACACTGTTCTTTGCTAAGGTTATAAAACCGAAAAGGAAATCCAGTACCTGCCCTATAGCCTAGAAAATCGACAAACTGTAAAGAATAATCATGTGTAAATCCCAAATTGGCAAAATGGTCATAGGTTGTTGGAAAACGAAGTCGAACCAAATGCTGTCGAATATCTTTCAAGGGGTGGTGTATAATTTCACTCAAACGATTGACTTCAATCTGGAGCAGATCAGGTTGATCTGTCGATTGATAAGACGCCAGCAGGGATGTTGGCACATAATCGGCTACATCTTTAATTCTATTAATAAAACGATACTTAAAAATGGAGATATTTCGATCATTTGCACTTGGTCTAGCAAACATAAACATTACCTTGGTTGGTACATTAAATTTCTGATGCAGGGCAATCCATGATTTATATATATCGTAGGGGTCTGGACGAAAGGAAAGGCGAACAGCAAAGCGTTCAAAAATCTCTACAAATCGTAGATTAAAAAAATCTATTCCAGTTTCAAAAAACGTTCGCAATACACTTTTTGACTTGTATGCATAGGCCACTGGCACCTCAAGAATCGTTTGGAGATTTGATGTTGGATGTTTGATCATCAGCTCTGGAAACTCAACTTTAAAACAACCTAAAAATTGTTGTGCCCACATATCTACAACAGGTTTATTTGCAAATTTTGCAGCGCTGGCCAGAGAGCCACTTGTAGAGAAGCGATTCATATCATCTTTCAAGTGTGGGATATGCTCCTCATAACGTGTGAGCATATAAAAAGAAGCAGCAAAAATATCATAAGGTATAGCACTCTCCTCGTTGCAAGAAAAGAAGACAGGGGTTGTTTGCCAGCGACTGATTTTGATTTCTTGCTCACGAACACCTTGCTCAAACAACAATGGGTTGGCATGTACAAAAAATTCGTTACTCAGCTTTTGATTTGTGTATGAAAACTTAGGTCCGTTGTGTGCAATAAAGGTCTCTAATACATCAGTAATTTCGATGGTGTTATCAGTATATGTCTCAAAAAAATGTGTAAACACATATCGAACACGAGCATTTAGTTGATGAGTGTATATGAGTATCATTTATAATTGACCTTCATCGGCATAGCTAAAATACGTGTTTTCTATTATGATAAGTTAGTCAAGTAATTTTTATATGAAGGTTTTTTCCAGCTTTTATAGCCAAGCCTTTGCATCTTTTTTCAGGGGCGATTATCTAGCGATCAGTCGTGAGTGGCAAGTTGTTTGTTCACAAGGGCTGTTTAAAATAAAGATATAAACCTTTGTCAATCGACCAAACGCTGGAGATCGAGACCTCCAAAATGCCCTGAACTCATCATCAACACAATAGAAGCAGGTTGTTGGCTTAGCCAGTTAAAGAGAGTTTCGTTTTCGTAGAAAATATTTAGTGATTGATTCGCAAAAGCACTGCGAATTGTCTGCTCACCAAGGGGATCTTTACCTTTGGCTTTTCGTGCCTCATCATCAATAAACACAACAGCAATGTCTGAGTGAGCAAGGCAGTTAGCATAGTTTTGAATAAAACTTGCGTCAAGGCTGCTAAAAGTATGCAGCTCCAGACAAGCAAGGAAAAGATCGTTTGGGAATTGTTCACGAACAGCTTGAGTCGTTGCTTGCACCTTACTTGGTGCATGTGCAAAGTCACGATAGATGCGCTTTCCAGGGCGATCTGAAAAAAGCTCCAATCGTTTAGAAGCTCCTGTAAATGATGGAATCGCTTCATAAAACATTGCTGGCTCAACACCCATTTGACTACAAACGAGAAGTGCGCCAGAAAGGTTGCTCATGTTATGATTTCCAAAAATTTGAAGGGGAATTGGGCCCTCATCTGAATCCAATGCTGTCAGTCCATCGTTGATCGTGAATTGGTGTGTTTTGTAAGGGATCTTCCGAATCTGATTTTGAGATTTGAGCACCAACTCCTCTAGTATTTCATCATCCTGATTGTACATCAAAATCCCACCTGCTGTGATGCTATCGATAAACAAACGAAACTGCTTAACGTAATCCTCCGCTGTTGGGAACACATTGACGTGATCCCAAGCAATTCCACTGATCAAGGCAATATTGGGTTTATAATGGAGAAATTTTGGACGCTGATCAATCGCCGATGAAAGATATTCGTCTCCCTCAAGCACCACAAAATCTTGATCAACTGTGAGTTGTGTCATGATATCAAAACCCTCCAGTTGGGCACCAACCATGAAGTCTGTCGTGATATCCCAATAATCGAGAACGTGAAGGATCATTGCTGTAATACTGGTTTTGCCATGACTTCCTCCGATCACCACTCTGGTTTTTTCCTTAGTTGCTTCGTACAGGTATTCAGGATATGAGTATATGTCAATCGATAAGGCCTTGGCTACCAATAGCTCGGGATTATCTTCTTTTGCGTGCATTCCTAAAATAATTGCGTCAAGGCTTGCATCAACTCGAGTGGGATCCCATCCCATTGACTGGGGCAACAAGCCCTCTTTCTCTAAGCGCGAGCGTGAAGGTTCATAAATCGAATCGTCGCTACCAGTGATTTGATGCCCATTTCGATGCAATGCTATTGCTAAATTATGCATGGCACTACCACCGATGGCAATAAAGTGTATTCGCATTAGTTGGCCATTATTTTACGAATATAGGCAGATAATGGGTCATAAGTGAAAAGAATGGCTTCAAGTTCAGCAACCTCACTTCGAATCGAGAGAAGCTCTTGAGTATTGTTGGGCATGAGTTCTGCCAGTCGATATCTTGCAAAGACTGGTGGGTATTGATCCCCAGCATTGGCGTTTGACAAAAACTCATTCAATAAATTGATCGCACGTTCAGTATCATCAAAATAATGACTCGCAATCATTGCCAGTTCGTAGCGACTATCATTGATCTCAAGTTTGTTTTTTGCATCGTTGTAGGCAATTTTCGCTTGTTTGTCAAAAGCTGTCTGGACCTTATTTTTCATAGCTAAAAACACTTTTGCAATAGTCGCTTCAAGAGGGTTTAACAGTTGAATTGCTTTTATTTGTCGGTCTGCCTTTGCATTACTGCCCCCAAGCAACCGAGGTAATCCAAGGTAGATGTTGAACAAGGCACGCCGAGCAAATAGTGAATTTGGTTGGATACGAACAGCCTCCTCAAAGCCTGACTTAAGATGACCTATGTACCACATCGAACCTATGCTGGGTGTTCCTGAAAGTAAAAATCCAGCAGATGCACCTCGTCCAAATTGAAATGCAAAACGATTTGGGTTCCTGTCACAAAGCTCATCATAAAACTGCAAAGCCTCTTCATATCGTTGATCTTGAAGATACCCTTCAGCCAGCGTAAAAAGATTAGAAGTTGAAAGGGTTTTGATAGGAAACATGGAAAGACTGTCGATTGTTGTTTGCTGTTCAGCACCCAAGGGTGTTAGTGGAAACAGTTCATTGGGTGGGCGTTGAGCACTTAGCAAAACAGCCCAAAACAAACATATTATGAGTTGAGCGCGTCCCATAAACTATCTTTAAGTGATGTGAGTCCCTTCTGCGCTACAGAGGATATAAACAGTACATCCTCTTCTGGAAAAGTTGTTTTTGTAAGGACTTCCAAATCTTTCTGCAGTTCATCATCCAAAAGGTCACACTTCGAAATAGCAATAACATAATTCTTGTCAAGCAGCTCTGGATTATAGGTTTTCAACTCTCCTTGAAGGATAGAGAACTGTTCGAAAGGATCGTCGGCATCGGCAGGTATGATATAGAGTATGACAGAGTTGCGCTCAATGTGACGCAAAAAATAGTGCCCAAGTCCTTTACCTTCTGAGGCACCTTCAATGATCCCTGGGATATCAGCCATCACAAAGGAACTGTAGTCTCGCTGTCTGACGATTCCCAAATTGGGTTTTAGGGTTGTGAACTCATAATCTGCAATTTTAGGTTTGGCGGCTGTAAGCGCTGCCAAAAGTGTGGACTTCCCTGCATTGGGAAAACCCACTAGTCCCACATCTGCCAATACCTTTAATTCGAGTGTAAAATTTCGATCCTTTCCTGGCAATCCAGGCTGCGCGTATCGAGGGGTTTGGTTGGTTGGACTTTTAAAATGCCAATTGCCCCTGCCGCCCTTACCACCTTTAATAACAACAACTTCTTTTTCGTCAACGATTTCAGTTAGTTTTTCGCCACTGTCATTATCGACAATCACAGTACCAAGTGGGACACTAATAACACAGTCTTTTCCATCAACACCTGTGCTTCGGTTCTTACTGCCATCGCCTCCGTGCTCGGCTTTAAAGTGGCGAGTGAATTTAAAATCCAAAAGTGTCCAAAGGTTTTTATCCCCTTTAAAGATCACGTGTCCTCCACGACCCCCATCACCTCCGTCAGGGCCACCCTTGGCGATGTATTTTTCGCGATGTAGGTGTGTCGATCCCTTGCCACCCTTACCAGAAGAAGCGTGAATTTTTACATAATCGACAAAGTTCCCTTCCGTCATTTTACAGTGAATGCAGCAATCTGGTGAGTTGTTTAGAAATTTCTGTAACTGTTCCCTCACCTCTTATGCTATAGAATTTGTTTTGCGACTTATAGTAATCGATTAAAGGAGCTGTTTTTTTATTATACTCTGCAAACCGATTGCGAATTTTATTTTCATCTTGATCATCTCTGCGCCCACTATCTTTCCCTCGACTCAACAATCGGTTGACAAGCTCTTCCTCATCGACCTCAAGTGCAATAGTTGCTCGAATGCTCATTTTTTTACAATGTAAAAACACATCCAGCGCTTCAGCTTGTGCAGCAGTTCTAGGAAAGCCGTCAAATATAAACCCTCCCACATTTGGATTGGCATCGACCTCTGCTTCTAGCATCTTTATCGTGACCTCGTCAGGGACAAGATCCCCC
>CACOXF010000052.1 GCA_902631125.1 uncultured Bacteroidota bacterium | reverse complement strand
TATATTCATGCGTAAAGAAGACTGCTTCTTTTTAGGAACAGTTGTAGCCAAATACAGTTTTAATGGCGAGGTGTTGATCAAACTCGACACAGATGAACCTCAACAATATTTATCATTAGCATCTTTTCTTTTAGAACAAAAGACAGGGTTGGTACCCTACTTCACAACAGCTGTTAAGCTACATAAAACAAAGCTCCTGCGCGTATCGATTGAAGAAGTAGATTCTGAGCTTCAGGCCAATGAACTGATTGGCAAATCAGTATACTTACCACTCGATCAATTGCCGTCCTTGAATGACGACCAGTTTTATTACCATGAAATCATTGGTTTTGAAATCGTAGATTCCACGCTCGGACCGGTTGGAACAATTATAAATGTCAATGATACCAAATCACAAGTGTTGTTAGAGGTCGATCATATGAACAAAAAAATATTAATCCCTTTGGTCGACGAAATAATCCATAAAATCGACAAAGAAAAAAAACAGATCCACCTATTTATTCCCAACGGTCTTCTTAACTTAGACTCCTAGAGGATGATGAGAAAGCTGTTTTTTGTATTGATTTTTATTGCCACTAGTCATGCGCAAGATACCCTGAACCTAAAAGAGGTAGTTATCAAATCTCCTTTGGTCTTGTCAGAAGAAAGTTCTCTGCCATTATCGATAAACTCCTGGTCAACCAATGGGCATTTCCGATCTATCGAACAAGAGCTAAACACTGTTCCGGGTGTATGGCTTACAAATACGATTAATGCAGCTCAAGATTATCGGATTGCCATACGAGGCTTTGGCTCTCGTGCTTCCTTTGGCGTGAGAGGGATTCGAATTTTGTTGGATGGCATTCCCCAAACAACTCCCGACGGTCAGAGCCAAATCGATCATTTACCATTGCATCTTATCCGACAAAGTGAAGTCGTTCGTGGTCCTGCAGGTTCTCGCCACGGAAATGCTGCTGGTGGTGTAATTTCGTTTTTTACGATAGACTCCAGCACTGATAAAGTAAGCATCCGCTTGCAGCGCGGTAGTTTTGGTTTGTTGAATTCAGACGCTACGATCAATCAAAATCTATCTGATCATTCTTCCATCATTGGATCGTTGAATTATCAAAAAATAGATGGATTTCGCAACCATGCTGGCTTTGAAAACAAAAGTGCTTTCGTCAAACTAAATATACAAAAAAACAAAGCAGAACATGCCATATCTATACTTCATTTTGATAGCCCTCATGCTTTTGACCCTGGTGGTCTTACAATCGACGAAATTAGTGTGGGTAGATCACAAGCACGACAAAAAAATGAAACCTATGCAGCAGGGGAAAGCGTTCGTCAATCTCAGATGGCATGGAAATACAAAATTCCATTTCGAGGTGGAGAACTGGAATCAACCCTTCACTACAGCCCAAGGCACTTTTATGGAAAACTGCCATTTGAAAACGGTGGCTTGGTCAACTTGAATCGAGACTTTTATGGTGGTACAATCCTTTATCGTTCCTTTTCAGACAGTCGAATTGGCCAAGGAATTATAGGTCTTGACTTTCAAAATCAGAGAGATCATCGGAGGCGATATGTAAATCTTTTAGGAACTAAAGGCGATCAAACAATGGATCAGATTGAGCGTTTTAATGCTGCAAGCGCATTTGGGATTTGGTCCACTGCAGTTGGGAAATCTATGTTTGATTTTGGTCTTCGATATGACAGTCATTTGGTTGCTTTGGATGATCGTTTTCAGAGTGGTGAAGAAACATATCGTCGTCAATTTAGCCGTTTGTCTCCTCATATAGGTTTTTTGTGGAAGATAAATCAATCGTCAACATGGTTTCTGTCTTTGGGGTCTGGGTTTGAGGTGCCTGCGCTGAGCGAGCTATCAGCTAACCCTTACGGCAGTGGATTTAATCCAGATTTAAATCCGATGGTATTTAATGGTTTAGATTTCGGATTTAGACATAAGAAAGCCTCTTTCCGTTGGGAGGCAGTTGTATTTTACACTTCAGCAATCAACGAATTGATTCGCTATGAGTTGGAAGACTATCCTGGCCAGAATTTTTACAGAAATCTTGGCGAATCAACTCGCTATGGAATTGAGGTGGATGCTGCGCTCTACGCTAATAAATATCATTTGATTCAAGGTGGTTTGTCTATCGCTTCCTATAAATTTGATTATAGGGAAACAGAAAAAACCCTTCCAGGTGTACCTTCAAGCACTGCAAACTTGGGATGGACCTACAAAAATAATGGTTGGAAAGTACTGATTGATGGGAGTTTTGTGGGAGAGTATTTTGCAAATAATTCCAATACTATTGGTATTGACCCCTACGGCCTTGCTGATTTGGAAATACACAAACAGTTTTATTATGGAAGTGCTTTTATCGAGCTTGGATGCTCTGTCTTCAACCTTACAAACACTAACTATTTTGACAATATTAGAATCAATGCATTTGGGGGTCGGTTTTACGAACCAGCTGCTGGCAGACACATTCTTTTTTCACTCAAAACAGCGTTCAAGTAAATCAAATTGTTCTTTCTTCTTTTTGTAAACATGTGGGTTTCTTACTTTTTTTTTAAATATTTTTCACTGATAAGTCCGATATTTCTTGAAATTTTCAGTTTGAAAAAAGTATAGGACCCTGTTATTGACCCCATTTTAAACAGAATAGTCCATTTAAGAGAGTGTTGAAAAAAGAAGATTTATCCATTATGGCACACCAAATTCAGCAATTTCGAAACAATCGCTTTTTTTTTTAGAAAGTTCGGTGATTAGCTTTAGGTTTTTTTGTGATTTTTTTCGTTTAACCTTTTTTATAAAAAAACTATCTTACCCAGTACCAAACTATACCTGGCTCTTTCATGTAGCTATTGCTATCAATTCCATTAAATCTAATCCATGGAGTAGGGTCAAACTGAGTTCTTTTTGTCAAAAGTGTTCCCCACCAATTATTACAATCACCATCATCTGTAGTAATTATACCTTTTGACTCGCTGCAATTTTGTTGATTTCGATACCATGGCATTCTTTGTCCGATACCATTGTCTTCAACGTAATTCCAATTTCCAAATTTTTGATCAATCGTAATGTTGGTTTGAGAACTATCAGTATTAACAAAACTATAGTTTTCGTTAGCAGTCCAAATTCCACCATAGCTCCCTCTAGTTTTGGCATCAATCATATATTGAAAACCGCTTTCACTTTTTTTAATGTAATCAGCCCACCCGATAATTGAATAATTAATTGAGTCTTTAACAGTTACTCCATTTATTTCCGGAGGGGTAGTTGCATTTTTTTCTAAAGCGTTTGTAATGGTCCAGCCTTGATTAGATGAATTTTTCATAATTAATGTCCAGCCTCCCCCATCTGTAGTCATATCAGCATATATTTCAAACGGTGCTCCTCCATTTAAATTAATATTTTCTATCCAATAAATTCCATCTGAGGAGTTAGGGTAATCTTGCTTAATTTGATATGCAGAGCTAGAAGCTGTTTCTGGAGTTAATCCGTCTGGAGGAGGCGGATGAAAAAAACCATATTGACTTGAGACTATCTGACCATTTAGGTTTGAAAAAAAAATTAAAGTAATGATATTTAAACAAGAAAATAATTTCATCCCAAAAACTTAAAATTATCTAACCCAATACCAAATCACAGAAGGTTTTCTCTCATTTTCTGTTGTTATTTGACCAACAATCCCATTATCAAAAATCCATGGAGCCGTGACCCACCCATTAGCTCTTGTTAACAAGGTTCCCCACCAATGGCCACTTACTTCATCATCTGTCGTGATTAAACCTCTTCTAGCACATGTCATGCGATACCAAGGCATTCTTTTTTGGATTCCATCTCCATTTGTAACATAATTCCAGTTTCCGAATTTCTGATTAATTGTTACATCAGTTTGTGAACTATCAGTATTTACAAAGCTATAGCTTCCGTTGGCTGTCCAAATTCCTCCATAATTACCTCTTTGATGGGCATCAATCATGTATTGAAAACCACTTTCACTTTTTTTAATGTAGTCAGCCCATCCAATAATTGAGTATCCAACACCTGAGTCATCCATTACGTCCTCGTTACTTGTAAATGGGTTATCTGTATTAAATGCTATTGCCCTGTCTTTTGCTAAATCACAATCATCACCACCCCAAACATTGTAAGAAGGGTTTTTCATAATTAGTGTCCAACCACCACCATCTGTTGTCATGTCAGCATAAATTTTAAATGGTGTACCACCGTTGATATTGATGTTTGATATCCAATAAAAACCATCAGATGATGCTGGGTAATCTTGTTTGATTTGATAAGCAGAAATAGAAGCTCTTTCGGGAAGCAACCCATCTGGTGGTGGTGGGTGAAAAACCCCAAATTGACTAGGGGTTATTTGGCCATTTATGGGATTAAATGAGAAATGAAATATTATAATTGCGTATATACTCCACTTCATTTTACATCCCTGTATCACCTCCAATTAAAATGAGATCATCACCATTTCCGTCTATACCTATATTGATAATTGAAACAACTGCATATTGTCCAGCAGTTTTATTGTGTCCTTGCCTATTAATTAAAACTACATTCTCACCTTGCATAGCTTCAAAAATTATTTTTCCAACCCCCTTTTGAACAATCAGACAATTAAAACCCTCTCCCAATCCATCCATAATTTTCAGGGTCAGGTCAATATTGTAATCGTATGAAAGTACTTTACCATTATCATTGGCACTAATAAATTCCCCACCTGCCCCTGTGCCATCAGATACTTTTTCACTAATCACAGCATCAAACCCAGAAAGAGCTCCTCCTGTAGAAGTTATATTTCCACTAGCACTCAAATTACCAGAAACTGTTGCTCCACTGGTTGTAACTCTAAAGCGTTCTGCAAGTGTTAATCCATCATATGTTTTAAAAATTAATTCGTTAGCTGAGCCATTAATACCATCAAAGCCTATATTTGCACCCTCAGTTCCTAAACTACCTTTAAAACGTAGTGTTGGAACACTCGCATTGTCAGTTCGTCTAAGTGTTAAATGGGGAGTTGAGCCTTGAAGAATTGCTTCATCAAAGATGGATACACCACCCGTTGTGGTTTCAAACTTTTTTACATTATTGTGATAAAGTTCAGTTGCTCCACCGGCAATACCTCTAACCATCATTTTTACACCACTATCACTTGAAAGTATTACTTTATTATCACTTTGCAGGTAAAGGTTTCCGTCGCTTACATCTCTCACTAATCCATGATTTCCATTGTGAAATATCTTAAGGAGGTTAGTATCATTACCAAATTGTGCTGCATCCGTACCACCAAAATTGATGTTGTTGCCGTTAGTATCTAAATCACCTCCAAGTTGTGGTATTATATCTTCCACAACATTTACTAGGAAAGAATTTATATAATCTTGTTCAGTACCCGTGTTTCCAAGTGATTT
>CACOXF010000051.1 GCA_902631125.1 uncultured Bacteroidota bacterium | reverse complement strand
TGCAGCAACACAGACTCAAGTTGTCTAACGCATAACCAACTGCATCGTTTCTTGAGTTCGCTGCTCTAACAAAAGTTCATATTTACGTAGCAAAAAAGCAGCACTTTCTGTCTGAAAATGCCTAATGGTGTACAATGAAACATTTGGTTTATAATCGACTTGAAATCGCCCGCGAAGTTTTTGAAGAAGCGCTTCTATTTTGCCAAACTTATCAAAAACACAAACCGAAAAACTAATCGCTGAATTTTGAATCAAATCAACCTTCATTTTATACTTGTGGAGAATGGAGAAAATATCACTTATGTTTTTTTCAATGATAAACGAAAAATCAAGTGAAGATAACTTGATCAATGCCAAATTGTTTTTAACAATAAAACAAGGAATATTGGGGTCTATTGCAACCCCTTTACTTACTTTTGTTCCTTCATCGTTGGGATTAATAAACGATTTTACATGAAGTGGAATTTCTTTTCGTTGTAGTGGCTGAAGGGTTTTGGGGTGAATAACCGATGCCCCGTAAAACGCCAGCTCTATTGCTTCTTGATAAGAGATGTGATGGAGCAGTTGGGTTGACTCAAAATGACGAGGGTCAGCATTGAGAACCCCTGGCACATCCTTCCAAATGGTTACAGAATTACCATTTAGACAATATGCAAAAATCGCTGCAGTGTAGTCAGACCCCTCACGACCGAGTGTCGTAGTAAAGTTGTTGTCATCACTTCCAATAAATCCTTGAGTTATATAAAAATTATCAGGGCAGACTTTTTTGCAAATAGCCTTTTCAGTTCTAGCCCAATCTACATTCGCATCACGATAGCTTGAGTCGGTTTTGATGCATTCTCTTGCATCTATCCATTTGGCAGCAATCCCTTTTTCGTTTAGGAAATGGGTGATTATAGTCGTTGATACCAATTCGCCAGTGCTCACAACCTGGTCATAAACAAAAGAATAATGTGGAGATTTATTGTTTTTCAAGAAAGTACGCAACCAATCAAATCGTTGTTTGACCAAATCAAATACATCATGCTTTGTGTAATCGAAGATTTCATTCATAATACCCAGATGATAGCCGATAATTTCATTGAGTTGTGACTCCATTTGTTTAGCATCATCAAAATAGGCTTCAATAAGTTTTTCGAAAGCATTGGTGGTTTTGCCCATAGCAGACAACACAATCAAGGTTTGCTCATGACCTGTTTGTTCTAGCACACGATACATATTGTGTATCCCAACGGCATCTTTTACTGATGCTCCCCCAAATTTAAATATTCTCATCAGGGTATTGATTTATAAATGTAGAAATTGCATGTTCATCCATTTGAGCTGTGCGCCAATCAGACAGTACTTCGGCACCTGTTTGCTCGTAGAAATCAATAGCAGATTGGTTCCAGTCCAACACAGCCCACTCCACACGACGCGCTTGCAGAGAATGAGCATAGTGGATAAATCGTTTGTACAAGGCAAATCCAATGCCTTTCCCTCTGTGATCTTCTTGCACTACCAAATCTTCAAGATGCATGGTTTTTCCTTTCCAAGTCGAATAACGTGGATAGCCTAAAGCCAAGCCTACAATTTGTTGATCCTCCTCGGCAATAAAGCACACAAAAGAAGGATGATCGCCGAAACCATCTCGAACCAAGTCCTCAGATGTAAGAACAACTGCATCTGGCTCACGTTCAAAAACAGCAAGTTCTTTGATAAGTGCTAAAATTGATTGTGCATCAGCCGAGGTCGCTTGACGTATAGAAGCCTGTTTTTTCATGGGCGCAAAGGTAAGAAATGACAGCAAATGCATTTTCAATCTTTTTGCGATTTTTATGTAATCTACAAGAAGAGTTTGTATCATTGCAAAAAAATTGGATTGAATCCATTTGGCAGTGCTGGTCGTACCACCAACAATGTACAGGTCCAGCAGCTTTCCAACCTTATAGATGCGAGTGAAAAAGTCAGTGTTTCAGGTCTCGCAGGGTCTTCTTATGCTTTTTTAGTAGCTGCCATTTTTGAAAAGAAGAAAAAAACAATTTTTTTGGTCCTCGATGATAAGGAGAAAGCAGCCTATATATTTAATGATCTCGAGCGATTGCTACCTGATCAACAAGTACTATTCTACCCTGCTAGCTATCGCCGACCCTATGAAATAGAACAGGTTGACAACGCAAATGTGATGATGCGTGCAGATGCCCTTAAAAGATGTAGCACGAGTCAAAAGCCAACTTTGCTTGTGAGCTATCCCGATGCTTTGTTTGAGCAAGTCATCACGAAAAAAGAGTTACAAAAAAAGACGTTAACGATACAACTGGGCGAAAGTATTGGCCGTGACCTCATCAACGAAGCCTTATTCGCCTACAACTTTCAAAGGGTTGATTTTGTGTCCCAACCTGGTGAATTTTCAGTAAGAGGTGGAATCATCGATATCTTTTCCTATGATAAAGATGAGCCCTATCGCATCGAGTTTTTTGGAGATGATGTTGATCGAATCAATTGTTTTGATATCGAGACCCAACTGTCGACCAAACAACTGAAGAAGATCGATATTGTTGCGCATTTAGAGCATAAATTACAAAGCGAAGAACGCCAACCGATTTGGTCTTTTTTAGGCGATTCGACCACTTATTTTCTGCCTGCTATCGATGATGTGACCGCTGTACTGGACAAACTCTATGATAAATCAATAAAGGCGCACGCTTCTTTGCAAAGCCCTGTAAATCACTCCAATCCTGAAGATTTATTTGTTCGTGGTCATGATTTTCAAACAGCCATTGCCAATCAAACTAGCGTCCACTTTGGAGGTCAAAAAGAGTCGAATCACATTGATTTTGACTGTCATCCACAACCAAGCTTTAACCGAAATTTCGAGAAAGTCATCAAACATCTAATCGATAATGAATCGCAGGGGTTTCGCAGTCATCTTTTCTGCAGTTCACAGCAGCAAGCCGACCGTTTTGTGAGAATCGCAGAAGAGTTGTCATCCAAAAAACTGTTTAAAATCCATATCATGCCCCTCTATCGCGGGTTTATCAATAGGCAAAATCATGTCGCTTGTTATACAGATCACCAATTTTTTGAACGTCATCACAAATTCAGACTCAAAAATGGCTATGCAAAAAAACAAGCCATTAGTCTTAAAGATTTTAACCGACTTAGCGTTGGAGATTATGTCACTCATATAGATCATGGAGTTGGTAAATTTGGTGGGCTCCAGCGCATCGAAGTTGATGGCAGGCTTCAAGAGGCAATAAAACTCAACTACAGCGAGCGTGATATACTATATGTGAGTATTCACTCATTGCACAAAATCAGTAAATACGCAGGAAAAGATGGTGCTGTTCCTAAAATTTACAAACTTGGGTCTGTCGCATGGAAAAAATTGAAAACAAAAACAAAGAAAAGGGTGAAAGAAATTGCTTTCGACCTCATTAAAGTCTATGCAAAAAGGAAACTTAAAAAAGGTTTTCAATGTCAATCTGATAGTTATTTGCAACACGAGTTGGAAGCATCCTTTATCTATGAAGACACCCCCGATCAGCGAAATGCCACAGTGGCAGTTAAAGATGACATGGAAAGTGAACAGCCCATGGATCGATTGGTTTGTGGAGATGTTGGATTTGGTAAAACAGAAGTCGCCATTCGTGCTGCTTTCAAGTCTGTGGACAATGGAAAGCAAGTCGCAGTTCTTGTGCCAACTACAATCCTTGCCTTTCAACATCACAATACCTTTTCAAAACGATTAAAGGACTTCCCTGTCAAAATCGATTATCTGAATCGTTTTCGATCAGCTAAAAACAAAAAGGAAATCCTTCAAGGGTTAGATGATGGGTCAATTGATATTATTATTGGCACGCACCAACTGGTGAACAAGAGTACTAAATTTAAAAATTTGGGCTTGCTGATCGTAGATGAGGAGCAGAAATTTGGGGTTAGTGTAAAAGAAAAGCTCAGGGCACTCAAAGCCAATGTTGATGTACTCACACTCACTGCCACCCCAATTCCGAGAACACTGCAATTTAGTTTAATGGCAGCTCGTGACTTGTCGATTATTAATACTCCTCCACCCAACAGACACCCCATAGAAAGTCAGGTCGTTGGCTTTAGTGAACCCCTCATTCGGGATGCGATTATATATGAATTGCAGCGAGGTGGGCAGGTGTTTTTTGTACAAAATAGAGTCGAAAATTTAGCAGATTTCACTGGCATGATTCAGCGCCTAGTCCCCGATGCTAAGGTTACAACCATTCATGGTCAAATGGAAGGGTCATCGATCGAAACTAGAATGCGTGATTTTATTGAGGGTCATATCGATATACTGGTGGCAACAACCATCATTGAAAATGGGCTTGATGTGCCAAATGCAAATACAATTTTTATCAATAATGCGCATCAATTTGGACTGAGTGATCTTCATCAAATGAGGGGACGTGTGGGAAGAAGCAACAAAAAGGCCTTTTGTTATTTCTTGTCAGCTCCCATGTCAACACTAAATGATGAAGCTCGAAAACGAATGCGTGCACTTTCCGAACACACTGCTTTGGGGTCTGGTTTTCAAATTGCCATGCGTGATTTGGAAATTCGTGGTGCTGGTGATTTGTTGGGTGGCGAGCAAAGTGGATTTATCAATGATATTGGGTTTGAAACATACCAGAAAATTTTAAAAGAAGCTGTTGAAGAATTAAAATCTGAGCATTTTCATGAGCTCTATCCAAATCATGAGCCAAATCCAAAAGAAGTACAAATTGATACCGACCTCGAAATTCTTTTCCCAGACACTTATATCAATAACGTACAAGAGCGATTGAGTTGTTATCAAAGTCTGAATGAAGTATCAAATCAGTCTGCACTTGATCAGTTTGTGAATGAATTGCAAGATCGTTTTGGCCCTCTACCTCCAACTTCCCAGTCACTGATTCAAAGCATTCAACTCAAGTGGTTGGCAAAAGAATTGCGTTTTGAAAAAATTATTTTGAAAAAAAATAAACTCATCGGATACTTTGATCTCTCACCAAATCAAGACTTATTCCAGTCAGATCAGTTTCAATTTATGATGAAGAAACTACAGACACATTCGAAAAAGAGCTTTTTGAAAGAGAGAAAACAAGGAGAAAAAAATCGTTTATTATTGTCGTTTGAAAATATTAATACGATAGATGAAGCCCTGGGTTCATTGAAAGAGTTGCAGCCTATAACTGCTTGAGATCTTTAATGATTCGAAAGGCTCGGTCAACCTGTTCTTCATTAACAAGAATCGTGAATTCGTTCGAAGTTGAAATTACCTCGTAGATATTAATTCCCTCCCAAGACAGGCGCTGAAAAACAAAATAATAGATCCCTGGAACAGATACGTTTTCGGTTGGTAACTTCACTGAAATAGAAGACAAGTCTATTTCTTTATGAATACATGATTCATTTGAGAAACAACTTTCAACCAGTTCAGCAAGGTTGCCGCTCACTACAACATTACATTCGTTGACGCCTCTTGATGAAGTATAAAAATTATCTTTCGCATCAGAAATCCCAGCAACCAATTTTGCCTGAGAGGTCAAAAGTGTTGGAGAGGTTTTAAAGTTGTAATCAATGAGTGACGATCGAACTGTAATATCGCCAATGTTTCGCAAAGTACGTACAATTTTAAGAGAGGATCGATATTCAAAATCAGATGATAGACGCTTCAG
>CACOXF010000050.1 GCA_902631125.1 uncultured Bacteroidota bacterium | reverse complement strand
GTAAGGCAGTGCAAGTCATCCTTCAAGGAGCATGCAGTGGGTGTCCTTCCTCTACTTTTACACTAAAAAACGGCATAGAACAATTGCTACGTGACATGTTGCCTGGAAAGGTTGAAGCTGTAACGGCAATCAACGGCTAGGGTTACTGACCCAAGGCATTCTTTTTTTTGGGAGTGATTTGAAAGGCTTTCAAGTAGTCTACCTCAAAATAGGCGACATCTTCAAAATTCTTATTTTCTAGAGCAAAAAAACCTTGCTCAACCATCTTTGCAGCACTTGGGAAAGAGGGCTGTTTAGGGAAAATGAAGTGCTTATTATGAACTAGAATTTCCTCACACTTTTCTAGCCCAGTACCAACAAAATAGACTGGTCCTTTTTCCGTCCATTCGCAAAAACTTTTGGGTGTTAACTCATGGAGAATCGCTGGTTGTATAAGCTTGTAGTCGTGTGTATAAATGGCACAATACACCTGATCTCTCCTCGCATCAAGAGTGGCAACAATGTACCCTTCTTTTGGGTTGATTTCACGAGCAAGAATGTCTAAGGTTGGAATTGCAATGAGAGGTATATCATTGGCATAGCACAATCCTTTGGCAGCAGCAGCCCCAATGCGAAGGCCTGTGTATGACCCTGGTCCCGAACTCAGTGCAATGGCAGTCAGATCTGAGGGTTTGCGGTTGTTTTCAGATAAAACAGTATCGATATAGGTATGCAAAAGTTCTGAGTGCTGGTAATTCTCATGGTTGGATTGAGCCAAGCCGATGACCTTACCCTGTGTGCAAACCGCAACCGAACATTGGGTCGTGGTGGTTTCAATACAGAGCAAATGCGAAGGCATGCTCAAAAATAGGAAACAAACTGCTACCGATTACAAGTCTTCAATGGGAATTCCAAAATACAACTCCAATATCTTGATTTTAAAAATAAGATCGTATTTGGCGCGCAACCAATCAGACTGTGCAGATTCGTATTGTAGCTTGGCTTGACTAAACTCAAAAGCAGTTGATGTCCCTGCTTCAAAACGACTTTGCGCATAAGTGTATGCTTTTTCCCGAGCGACTAGCGTTTTTTGAGCAGCATCAAATGCCTGTTGTGCACCTGTGCAATCATTGTACGCCTGATTGATACTGTTTTCCAGGTCCAAAACCTGCTGTTTATACTGAAACTCTGATCGCTCTACATTGACTTTTGATCTTTCGATATTATTTTTTAAACTAAATCCATTTAGTATAGGAATATTGAGACTTAATCCAAAATTATGCCCGTCGTTGAGTTTTAATTGCTCTTCTATTGGTAATGCTCCCACAACTCTCTGGTTATAAACAGGGCGAACTACTGACTCTCCTGTAGGTTCGACAACACCGATTTCAACCAAGTCAAAAGAATTGGTTGGCTCTAGTCGATTAGCATATGAAATTCTAGAACTGTAAGAATAAAAGCCAGACAACCCTGGTTTGGAAACAGACTTCGCAAGACGTAGATCGGTTTTAGCAATATCAATATTTGTAAGTGCCAATTTGATGTCGTTTCGATAGTCAAGTGCTTTAGCAACCAAATCTTTTGGTTGTTGCACCAGTATTTCTTGTCCATCAATCGGGAAATCCTCTTCGGCAATCTCAAAATTTTCATAGTCTTGCACCAGAAGTAGCTGTGCCAATGACAATTTTGCCATGGTATATTGATTTTCAGCAATCACCAATTGTTGTTCTTGAGAAACCAAAATCGCCTCCATCTCAAAAAGATCGCCCTCGGGCAAAACTCCTGCTTGCACTTGTTCTTTTGTGCGCTGATATTCGGCTCTGGTAAGTTCGAGTTGTGCTGTTTCTATACTGACTGCTTCACGATTAAATACAGCCTGTAAATATCCGTTTGCGACATACAATGCCACATCTTCTTTCATGTCTTCAATTTGGTATTGACTCGCCAGCAGGGCAAGGTTGGAACGAACAAGCTGAAGCATATTTTGGCCACCTCTGTACAGATCAACACCAACGCTGACAGATGCATTGGTAAATTGTGTGGTTACATCTTCCAATAGCCCTGTCGTAATGTTTTGGTTCAAGCCAATATTCCATGAGTGATTTGCATTGATATTCACACTGGGTAAAAACCCACCGATTGCCTCACTTTTTGCAGCTTTAGCATCCAAGGTAGACAGGTAAGCCTGACGAATTTGAATGTTGTTTTCTAGAGCGTGTTCTACTGCCCTTTTTAGGGTCCATGGTTTGGTTTGCGCTTGAATCGATGCTGATCCTAAATACATTACAAATAGCAAAACGATCATTTGGAATAATTTGGAAATAATTTTAATCTTCATTTTCGCCCACTTTGTCTGGTTCTTCAGTTTTATTCCAAACCTTAATAAGATCCCTCTCGTCCAGTCCCTCAACGACTTCAACGTTGATGCCGTCAGAAATCCCAAGTGTTAGCTCTCTACGCTCAAAGGTTTGTTCTGCTGTTTGTACCTCCACATAGGGTTCTTGTGTCTTGCTGTCAAATTGAAGTAATGCTTCTCGAATCGCAGGTACACTATCTTTTTGCTGCAATACCAAAGATGCATTGGCACTGTAACCCGCTCTGACTGTTAAGTCATTGGGTAAAAACACATCTGCCTCAATTTTAAACTGAACTGTTCCTTGTTCTTCAGTTCCTTTGGGTGCGATAAATCGCAAATTTGCTTCAAACTCTTCGTCAGGAACAGCTCCCAAACTAACATTCAATTTTGTGCCTACATTAATTTTAGCAACTTCAGATTCATCGACTTTTCCTTCAAAAATCATTTTCCCGAGATCTGCGATTGAGGCAATGGTTGTTCCTGCATTAAAGCTATTTGACTCGATCACTTGGTCGCCCTCCTCGACAGGAACTTCAAGAACTGTTCCTGAAACCGTCGCTCGGATATTGGTATTGGCTGAGCTATCACCTCCAGTGGATCCTTCACGAATAATCTGCAAATCATTTTTCACATTCACCAGTTCTTGTTTGGCTTGGTTGTAACTAAGTTCAGCAGCGTTGAAATCACGTTCAGAAAGAATTCCCTTTTCATACAATTGTTGATTTCTAGCAAAGTCTTTTTCTGCATTGGTCAAGACCAGTTTTGCATTTTCAACTCGTCCCTTTGCACTGTTTAATGTTTGCTCGTTGGGAACAACCTTGACTCGTGCCAAGAGGTCACCTGTATTGACTAGATCGCCTTCCTCAACAGCAATTATTTGAATAATTCCTGGGATTTGTGGCTTAATTTCAACTTCATCTTGTGGGATAATTTTACCAGTGACCAAAGTCGTTTCAAGAATACTTGTCGTGAACAAGGTCTCTGTTTCATACACGATTGATGAGGTTGCATTGGTCCTAATAAAATAGGCAGTGGCAAAAAGTACTCCTCCGATACCGGTTACGATAAGTAGATATTTTAAGTATGTATTCATTGTAAAATATATTATTGTTATTCTTCTCTTAATGCATCAATTGGTTTAATACTCACTGCTCTTTGTGCTGGGATAAGACCAATGAGTGTACCAAGTGTTATCATCAAAATTAAAGCGGCAGCGATGTATGATAATGGTACAGTTGGGTTGGTATAGGGAAAGGTTGTATTGCTGGCAGTTAGGGCATTGATAATCGCCAGAACAAAGGATCCCAAAACAATACCTATGATTCCAGATGTCAAGCTTAAAAAAACAGATTCCAGAATGATTTGGTTTCGCACTTCCTTTGGCGTTGCACCAAGAGCCCTACGAATGCCAAGTTCTTTTGTTCGCTCCCGAACAGAAATTAACAGGATATTTCCAATTCCAATAATCCCTGCAAATATTGTCGCAATACCAACAACCAAAGACAATAGGTTCATCCCTTTTGAAAAGCCAATTACTCGATTGAAAATTTCCCCTAGGTTAAAAGACCCAAAAGCGCGTTCATCTTCTGGGTGTACATTGTATTTGGATCGCATGGCTACCTTCACTTTCTTCTCTACAGCGAGGATATCAGCGTCGTCATAGGCAGCAAGAGCAAACCAGTTCACTCGATCACCAGTGTTATATAACTTTCGGAAGGTAGTAAATGGGATAAAGATATCTGAGTCACTCTCAAATCCACCACCTGGGATATATTTATGAACCCCTATAACTTGAAAAAATACATCACTGATTTTAATAAAACCACCAATCGGGTTTTCATTATCCTCAAACAATTCAGACTGTGTGCGCTCGCCAATCACACAAACCTTCCGTTCTTCATTGATGTCAGCTTGATTGATAAAGCGGCCTCCATCATATATAAATTTTGTAGCAATTTTTGTGAAAATTGGATAATCACCATAAATAGAATAGTCCCCCCCCTTATTATTTCGAACGACACTCGGAGCAGCACTCCCAAAAATACCTCTTGCATTTCGAGGTGCAATATATTGTAATTCAGGGACTCGATTATACAAATACTGCTCATCTTCTATTTTCAGTTGTAGACTTCGACCTGTTTTGAAGCCTCCATGAGGCATGCTTGTGTTTTGTGCCCATAAAAACATGCTATTAATTGCAACGTTTTTAAACTGTCGATCGAAACCATTGTCTAGACCTTTGGCAGCACCTGAAAGGGTGATGTAAATAAAAATCCCCCACAACACCCCAACAATGGTGACAATGGTGCGAAGACGATTTTTTTGGATCGATCCAAAAATCTCCTGCCATGTATCTCGGTCAAATAGAATTTTAAACATTATTCGTCTCTTAATGCTACGATGGGTTTTATTCGTGCGGCACGCTTAGCAGGTACGTAGCCAGCAATAGCCCCAAAACCTATCAAAAGAAAAGTTGCAAAAATGGCTGTGCCAAGTTGGATTTGTGGGTTATAAATAAAAAAATCTTCTAACTTGTCTCCTATCATCGCTAGTGTGCCTATGCCAGCAAACAAGCCAAGGTAGCCAGCAAAAGTGGTGATGAAAATTGACTCGTGCAAGATCATACCAATAATCGATTTGGGTGTTGCACCAATGGCTTTGCGAATCCCTAGTTCTTTAGTTCGCTCACGAACAACATATACCATGATATTGCTGATTCCAATGATCCCTGCAACCAGTGTTCCCATACCCACAAAGGTTACAATATATTGCAGTACAGAGGCAAAGTCTTGATTTTGTTTGAGGTCACTTGCCACATTTCGAACATAAATTCCAGCTGGGTCTTCAGGATCAATAAAGTGTTTTCGTTTTAAATACCTTTTGACATTTGCCTCAAGTTGCAGTGCGCCGTTGTATCCAATTTCGGAACGAAACGTCAACACAATTTGGTCAATTCGGTCTGTTCCTCCCAACAAGCGCTGTTGGGTTGTGTAAGGGATATAAATCATCCTCTCCTCGTTATCTCCACCTTCGTCATAGAATAAACCAACGACTTTGAAAGCAATGTCGTTAATAATGACATACTTACCGAGAGGATCTTCAGATTTAAACAAATCTTTTGCTACAAGACGACCAATCACTGCATGCTTGCTATATTGTTCAACATCAATTTGGTTGATGTAACGACCAGCATACACCAAAGATTTTTCTATCGATTGATGTACAGGCCCTATTGCTCGAACAGTATAGGAGTTACTCTCTATGTTATAACTGACCTGAGCCCCTCTTGAAATTCGAGGTGTGATTCCTTCAATAAACGAACTGAAATCAGTTTGTATGTTTTCAAGATCATCATTTTTAAATTCGATATTACGACGTGATTTAAATCCCTTGTAGGGTTTGGTCGTTTGGGCAGGATAGATCCACAGCGTGTTGGTTGCATCATCTAGAAAAAACTCTTGAAATGCGTTTTTCAGTCCATTGCCAAAGCCGTAGAGTGTGACAAATATGAATATCCCCAAAGCAATGGTAAAACCAGAAAGAGAAGCTCTCAATTTGTTTTTACGAAGGGTTTCAAAAATCTCCCGCCAGCGATCCCTATTCCACATAGTCTTACACTATTTTCTGTTTTATTTTTTTGTCCTCAACAATTACACCATCACGCAAATACACAATTCTTTTACACATATTAGCAATGTCCGATTCATGAGTAATCACGACAATCGTTTTACCTTGATCATTGATTTCTTGCAACAGTGCCATCAACTCACAGGAAGTTTTGGAATCGAGTGCGCCTGTTGGTTCATCGGCAAGGAGTACCATTGGATTGGTGACCAATGCACGAGCGATGGCAACCCTTTGTTTCTCACCACCCGAAAGCTCGCTTGGAATGTGATGTGTACGCTCACCCAAGCCAACTTTTGTCAATTGCTCTTTTGCTTTTATTTGACGCTCTTTTCTTGGCAGTCCCTGATAATAAAGAGGTAGAGAAACGTTTTCAAGTGCGGTTTTGTAAGAAATTAAATTAAAAGATTGGAATACAAAACCCAAAAACTTGTTTCTGTATTGCGCTGCTTTTGTCTCGTTTAACTTCACGATTGGGGTGTTGTCGAGACTGTAAGTACCAGTATCTGCCTCATCTAGCATCCCCAAAATATTAAGCATTGTAGATTTTCCTGACCCTGATGCACCCATAATTGCCACCAACTCTCCTTCTTCAACTGACAAGTTGATACCTTTTAAAACGTGTAATGGATTGGAATTAAGGTTATACGACTTGTATATGTCTTTCAACTCAATCATAAGCAGATTGTTAAGTTTACAAATTAATGACAATGGATTGAAAATATCACCAAGAAATAACTATACAAAAATAATACATTGTTTAGTGAGAGATATGAAAATAACAGATTATTCGATTAAAAGTTTTATACATTAAAAAAGTAATGATTATTTTATTACAGTAGCATTTGAGCTCCCCCTACGACTCTCGTTAGTGACCATCATAAAGTCACTTAGCAAATGTATTATTTTTTGTAGAACTTTCGATAAACAATAAATCCAATCGTGCCCACGAGTAAGTATGGCATCATCATCAAATAGACGATTCCATCATTTAACTGCTCTGCCATTTTTACATCTGCTCCAGATTCGAGTACAGCCCTACACATCGAACACTGTGCGGTGAGGAGTTGACTGCCAATCAAAAAGCCACAAACCAATAAGAGTTTTATAGATTTCATGTGTAATAGGGTGCAATCATCATAAATACAACAACTCCTGTGACAGTCACATACAGCCAAATGGGAAAGGCTACACGAGCTATTTTCTTGTGTGCAACAAAATCCACCAATACTGTTTTTGAATAGGCCAGTAGTACCAAAGGGATTAAT
>CACOXF010000049.1 GCA_902631125.1 uncultured Bacteroidota bacterium | reverse complement strand
AATCGTTGATGCCTTGGTAACCTCTATTGATGGGTTGCGGTTGGTGTTAACTACTGTTGGATCGTCATCCCCGGCTAGCGTTGTTGCTTGAGGATCATCACTAACATCTGAAACATCATCAGTTCCTTGCGGGCTGTCACCAGTTGCTGTGGCTGTATTAATTATACTTCCTGAATCTGAAGCTGATTGTGAAATGGTGTAACTCGCAATTAAGTCTTGTGATTCACCTGGCGCAAGACTTATTGACCCCCAATCATTTGGTCCACCTGATGTAAGTGAAAGAACATTTCCTTGGCCATCTGTAAGGTCATCGGTAAAGTCAATATTGCTAATTGTAACATTACCATTATTTGTTACCGTGACTGTGTATACAATTGTATCCCCAGCTGATATTTCAGAATTCGTACCCGTTTGATGAATAATCGAAGCTTCCTTAGTAACTTCAATGGATGGTGTCTGAGTGATATTGTTGACTACCGCACTATCTATACTTCCATTTACAGCCTCACCATCGGGATCATATCCAACTACACTTGCTGTATTGGATACACCTCCTGCATCGATCGCAGCCTGAGTAACTGTATATGTTGCTCCAAAGGTTACTGCCTCGCCTACTAGTAATGTTGGTACGCTCGTGCTTGTGTCATTAGTGAAGGTTGTATTTACATCTGTTGAGCTTACAAATACTGGTGCTGCATCCAGTGACAAGCTTGCTCCTCCAATAGCTGTTAATGTATCGGTAATATCTACACCCGTTAGAGCTGTGTTACCATCATTGGTAACAACGATTGTATAACTAATCTGATCACCTACATCAATTGTTGTGTTACCAAGATCAACCTGAATAACCGATGATGTCTTTGTAATCGTCAATGAAGGCTCTGGCAGAATGGCAACAACTGTTGAATCATCTTCGGCAGTTGTATTGGGGTCATCACTACTTTTTACAACATCATCAGTATTTCCAGGGCTTGAAGCAGTTGCAGTAGCCGTATTTATTATACTTCCACTATCAGCTGCAGATTGTTCAATAACATATGTGGCAGTGTAAGTAACGGTTTCACCAACATCCAGTGTCTGTGCTTCAGCTGGAGTAACAGCAGTAGTAAGTGTTAGAGCCGTTGAACCGTCAGCTTCCGTAAGAACATCGGTGATTGTTAAATCAGTTAATGAAACATTACCTGTGTTAGTTACCTCAATTGTATAAGTGATCGTATCGCCTACCCCAACTGTACCATCTTCGTCAGTTGTAATTTCAGCTGATTTATTTACATCTATACTTGGGCTTGGACTTATAGTTAAAGTCGTAGGATCATCTCCTGTGTCCCCAGTAACAGTGTCTCCATCATCTGAGATGTCTGTTATATTGCCTTCGGAACTTGTAGCAGTGGCTGTTGCACTATTCGAAATACCCCCAGCATCAATATCGTCTTGTGTTAACCTGTAGAATGCTAAATATGTTGCCGTATCGCCGACTGCTAAATTACCAGCAGATGCTCCGTCGTCAGATCCAATATAATAAGGTCCATCAAAGAATACATCACTATTTGGAGAAGCAGAATCGTAGATTGTATTTGATTCTGTGATATCGGATAGTACATCAGAAACTGTAAGTCCAGTTAAGTCTATATTACCTGTATTTTCAACAGTAATTGTGTACTTAACAAGGTCTCCCACACCATCTGAACCGTCTCCATCATCAATAACTTCTTGCAGTTTAATTACCTCCATGGATGGGTTTGGCTCCATCTCAGTTACCGTTGGATCATCAACTAGATTTCCGTCATTATCAATTCCATCATCTGAAACGTCTGATATTGTTTCAGTACTTCCAATTGGATTAGCATAGAATGTTACTCGGTTTTCTACTCTTCCTGAAATCGCTGCCTGCTGGTTGATTATAAATGCAGCTGTATAAGTGATTGTTTCTCCTGGTACAATTGAGAACTCATCATCGGTTGTGGAAATATTGGTTGTGTACTGTAGGTCTTGACCATCCCCATCTGTGAGTTTATCAAAATATCCATCTCCAACACCATCATCATCACTATCAAGAATTGCAACTGTAACATTCCCAATATTTTCAACTGTGATGGTATATTGAATTTCATCTCCAACATCAACTGTTGTGTTGCCGTCATTCTGTACAACCGTGGCAATTTTTGTAACTTCAATTGCAGGGTCTGCCTCAATAGGAGTTACTGTTGGATCGTCTCCTGTGTCGCCCTCACCAGTTTCACCGTCATCAGAAAGGTCTGTTACCGTCACTCCCTGAGCTGTTGTTCCAGATGCCTCAGCTTGGTTAATAACTGTTCCAGAATTTGACGTAGACTGATCAATTAAATAAGTTGCTGTGTAAGTAACCGTATCCCCACTCGCAAGATTTCCATCGTAAGTTCCCGTGCCAGCAAATGTTGGCTCACTTGTAAGAGTTAAATCATTACCATCGCCATCTGTTATTGTGTCAGTAATTCCAACACTAGTAAGGTTTACATTTCCAGTATTCTCAACAACTATTGTATATGTAATTGTATCACCCTCTCCAGTCTGACCATCAGGATTGTCATCAGAAACTGTAAATGTTTTAACAACCTCAATAGATGGGTTTGGTGAAATATAAGTGTCCGCCGTTGTATTATCATCTGTAGTATCACCATCATCTGAAGTTTCGATTACATCAAAGTCGATACTTCCTGGACTTTTAGCTTTTGCCTCGGCGCTGTTATGAATCGACCCTGTACTTGCTGCTGCTGACGATATTGTGTAGTAAGCAATATAGCTCGCTGTCTCTCCTACTTTTAATGTTCCTAGTCCTGAGCCTAAGTCAGCGCCAGAGAAGAAAGGTCCATTAGTTAATGTAAGCCCTTGACCTGCTCCATCAGTCAATGTATCTGTAATTGTTAGCTCACTAAGATCTACATTACCAGTATTTTCAACAGTGATAGTATACTGAATCAAATCACCTGCGTCAGTCAATCCATCTCCATTGTCAATTACAGATGCTGTTTTTAGAACGCTAATTGATGGGTTTGCGTACATCTGAGTAATTGTCGGATCGTCTTCGTCTGTTGTGTCTGGATCATCACTTACCGCAGTTACATCATCTGAATTTCCGGGGCTGCTCGCAGTTACAGTTACAACGTTTGATATAAATCCTGTTTCTTCAACAGCTTGAGTGATATCGAATGTAGCTGTATATGTTGCTACTTCTCCACTTATTAATGTCCCTTGAGTCGATGCTCCTGAATTAGAAACAAATGTTAGTGTTAGAGAAAATTCATTACCATCTCCATCTGTTAATACATCAACAGGGTTGATGTTTGTAAGGGTTACATTACCTGTGTTTGTAATGGTAATATCATAACTAACTGTGTCACCGTTTCCAGTTTGTCCATCGGAATCAACAGTTACTGTATCAGTCTTTTCAACTTCCATTTCCGGATTAGGAGCAAATAGAATAACTGTTGGGTCATCGGTATCATTACCATCTGTTGATATACCATTGTCACTAACGTCAGTAATTGTTTCAGAAGTTGGGCTGGTTGCTGTTGCAGTAACGGTATTTGTTATTTTTCCTGACTCTTCATCAGTTACTGTAATTGTATAAACCGCTACATAGGTTTCCGTTTCTCCTATATCAAGAGTTCCAGGTGTTGAGCCATCAACATTTGTACTGGTGTATTGAATGTCTGTTGTTCCATCATTGAATGTTAATGGATTATCGTCTCCGTCAGTGAATGTATCAACAAAGGTCAGACCAGTAAGAGTTGTATTTCCGGTATTTTCAATTGTAATTGTATATGTTACTTGATCTCCAGCGCCAGTTTTACCATTTCCATTATCAAGAATCACATATGTTTTTGTTGCCTCAAGTGATGAAACATAGCTGGTACTTACTATCGTCGGATCATCTGTAGGATCTGTACCATCATCGTCTCCATCTGTTGTGCTGTCTCCATCATCACTATAGTCGGTAACATCAAAAGTTGAGCTTTCTGGACTTCTTGCTTTTGCAAATACAGAGTTTGAAATGCTTCCAGTGCTTGCCGCTACTTCTTCAACGGTATAAGTTGCTGTGTATGTCTTAGTCTCTCCAACATGAAGTCTAGTTGAATTTGAGGTTGAATCTGTTGAAGACTCAAGCTGTGGGTCATTTGTATCATCAAACGTTAGAGCATTTCCATCGCCATCTATAAATGTATCTTCAATTGTTAGGTTTGTGAGTGTAACATTTCCTGTATTAGCAACCGTGATTGTATATTCAATTAGATCACCGCCGCCAATTAAATTATCTGAATTATTATCTGTAGTTACAGCCGTTTTTATAACTTCAATCGAGGGGCTAGGTGTGATAATAAGTTCTGTAACATCATCTCCAGTATCTCCAGCTCCAGTATCACCATCATCAGAAATATCTGTAACTACAGTTCCGTCAGGGCTGGTGCCGTTAAATGTTACTGTGTTATCTATTCCACCTGCATCTATGGCAGCTTGATCAAGTGTGAACAATGCCATGTAGTTCGCAGTTTCACCTGGCTTAAGAATACCATCGGCAGAACCCTGGTCAGCTCCGGTATAGAATGGTCCACTACTGAATGTTAGTGTCTGAGGAATTGACTCCCTGTTTGTAAATGTGTCTACATAATTTATGGATGATAGCGTTACGTTTCCAGTGTTTGTAACAGCAATTTGATATTGAACAATATCATTCGGATTCGTTCCGCTTACTCCGTTTTCAATAATATTATATGTTTTTAACACTACAATTGATGGGTCTTCTGTAGTTGTTGTAGTAACCGAAGACGTAGCTGTGGTGTCATTTGTACCAACTGGAGAGCTAGCTGTAACAATTGCTGTGTTAACGATTGAACCAGAATCTGAGCCTGATGCTTCAATTAAATAAGACGCATAGTAGGTTGCTGTCTCTCCAACTTTTAGTGTTCCTTCACTAGAGCCGTTATCAGCAATTGACCAGTCTGGACCTGAGGTTAATGTTAAATTGTCCCCATCAGCATTCTCCAAATCATCTACTATTGTTACTCCAGTGAGCGTAACATTACCTGTGTTTTGAACCGTAATCGTATAGTTGATTGTGTCACCTAAATCCGTAATAGAATTTCCACTACCCTCAACAACAGCTGCAGTTTTATTTACAGTTAGTGCAGGTGATCTTGTTATCGGAATATCTGTTGGGTCATTTTCAGTATTTCCGTCATCATCATCTCCATTATCGCTAATATCTGAAATATCATTTGTTTCACTATTTGGACTTCTACCAGTTACTGTGACAGTATTTCTTAAACCTCCAAGATCAACTGCACTTTGTTCAATTACATAAGTGGCAAAATAGTTTTCAATTTCTCCCGCTGATAACGACTTATCTGGTGTACTTGAATCCGTTGATCCAGTAAGAGTCGGAGGCGCATTTAATGTAAGTGTTGTAGTCTCACCGATATCAGATAGCACATCAGTGAGCTCAATATTTGAAAGTAGTACATTTCCTGTATTTTCTACTGCTATGAAGAATGTAACTGTTTCGCCTACATCTGGAATATTATCTCCGTTAAGATCCGTTAAAGTATATGTCTTTGTAACTTCAAGCTCTGGCTCAAAAGTAAGCTCGGTGATTGTTGGATCATCCACTGTATTACCATCAGTATCTATACCGTCATCACTAACATCAAATATACTTGTGGCATTATCAAGGGTCATTGCATAAACAAGCAAACTGTTACTTAAGAATGTAGATGTGACATCTTCAGCTACAATGGTGTAATAAGCAACATATGTCAAATAATCTCCAACAAGTAAGTTAGATTCTGTAGATCCTTGAGGAGCAGGAACACTTGAATCAAGGACAATTGGGTTATTATAGCTCCTTGTAAGATCAGTTCCATTTTTAAGAACATCTATAAAAATATCATCGTAAGTAGTTTCACCATTTGGCCCAACTAATTTCACAGGAACAATACCATTGTTTGTAACAGTAATTGTATATTTAATTATATCACCAGCTCCTCTTACATTATCACCATCATCAATTACACTAGCTTCCTTGACAACTTTAATCGAAGCGTCGGATGTAATATTTGTCACGGTTGGATCGTTTGTTGGATCACTGTCTTCGTCAGGTCCGTCAAAGTCTTCGTTGCCATCATCAGAAACGTCTACAACATCATCTGTATTCCCCGGACTAGATCCAGTAACGGTAACTGTATTTATTAATTTACCACTATCTGCATCGTCTTCTGTTATTGTATAGAATGCTCTGTAAGTAGCAATTTCATCAATCTCAAGAGTTCCGTTATTTGATCCTAGTGATGCACTTGTAAAGTATGGGCCATCAAGATTTGAGGTTACATCTGTAGGGTTATCATTGGTTAGTACATCAACAAGTGTTAAACCAGTAATTTTACGGTTACCAGTATTCTCGACTGTAATTGTATATCTTACGATATCACCTTCATTAATAATCTGATCTCCATTGTCAATTAATGTATATGTTTTGACAGCTTTAAGTGATGGTGAAGCAGAGGTTTCGATTATTGTAGGATCATTTTCAAAATCACCATCCCCGTTTCCATCAACTGTATCAGTGTCTCCATCTGAGATGTCAGAAATATTTCCTGAAAGACCCCCAGTTGATCCGGTAGCTGTAATCGAGTTACTTAAAAATTCTGAATCATAACCTGCAACATCTACTGTGTATGAAACTGTGTAGAATGCAGTTTCTCCAATTTCAAGAGTGTTATTATATGCAGCCTGTGAGTTCTTTCCTAAGCTTGTAGTTGAGAATGTAGCAGAAGGATTAGCAAGAACATCTCCATTGCTATCAGTTAAAATGTCTACTAAATTGATTTCAGTAATATTTGTATCTCCAGTATTTGTTACCGTTACGTTGTAAGTTATTTTATCACCAAGATCAACTGGATCAGAAATATTCTTTGCATTATCATCTGAATCGCTAATTGCTGAAATTGTCTTTATAACCTCAATTGATGGGTTTGTTTCAAGTGTAGTTTCAGTGACATCATCCTCTAAATTTCCGTCAGTATTATCACCATCATCTGAAACATCAGTAACATCATCCGTTCCTTGAGGTGAACTTACAGTCGCAGTTACTTGATTGTGAATTATATGAGCATCAATAGCTGCTTGATTAACAATGAACCTAACATTATAGATCTCAGTTTCTCCAACTTCAAGTGTACCTATGTCTTCTGGAAGATCAACTGAAATTTGACCGTCGATAGTTGAGTAATGATACCCTTCAGTTAAAGTTATTGCTCCATTTGCAACCAATTGCTCTTCAAGTTTAAATGCAATTGTAGAAGTATGATCTCTTAAAGCGTCTATAAGCTCAAGATCCGATAGAGTAACGTTACCTTTATTTTCAACTTTTATTTCATATTCAATTTCGTCACCTAATATTCCGCCATCTTCATTATTTATGTAAAGTTCAGATATTTCATTTT
>CACOXF010000048.1 GCA_902631125.1 uncultured Bacteroidota bacterium | reverse complement strand
TTACCATAATTTTATAATCTGCTGCTTTTTTAATAGCATATAAGTAATGGTCAACCATATATTGACCATAATGTTTTTCACCAGCCGGAATAATTCTACCCACATAACCACTTTTTACTGATTTGTATCCATATTTGTTCATTAAAGCATACGCTCTATCAATGTGTCTTTCATAGTTTCGTACTGCACCAGAGGTTTCATGGTGCATCATTAAGCTTATTCCTTTTTCCTTGGCATAATTATTTAAATATTCAATATCAAAATCTGGATAAGGAGTAAGAAAATCAAAAACATAATCTTTTTTTCTGTCAAACCAATCCTCCCATCCAATATTCCAACCTTCAACAAGCAAAGCATCAAATCCATGTTTAGAGGCAAAATCTATATAATATTCAACCTTTTCATTATTTGCTGCATGGGTCCCATTTGGCTTTAAATTTGAGTAATCAGTTTCGTTAATTCTAACAGATGAAAGTTCGTTTGTATACCACCAAGTACTTTGGCCTGTTATCATTTCCCACCAAACCCCCATATATTTAGTTGGTTTTATCCATGATGTGTCAGTAATTGCATTTGGTTCATTCAAATTATAAGTTATTCTGCTACGTAGGATATCTTTTGGATCATCACTTGCGATTATTGTCCGCCATGGCGTGTTTTGGGGGGCATTTATATAAGCCATATTCCCATATGCGTCTGGGGTTAAATGTGATTCAAAGCTCATTTTTAATGGATCATATTTTAAATGCATAGCTGAATATTCAATTAACGCAGCTTCATGTAGGTTGATGTAAATCCCATCTGATGATTTCATCATAAGAGCTGTTTGCACACCCCAATTTGAAAACCTATCCATAGAAACATTTTGTTCTCTAAAATCAATAGATTTTTTTTCTATTTCTGAAAGCCTGGACTCTAAATAATTATACTCCTGAGTGTCATAATCACCAGGAATCCAAAATGCAGTGTGATCTCCCGTCATTGAAAACTCAGTTTTTTCGTCTCTTACAATAAATGTACTCAGGTTAGCTTGAGTTGGAAATTCATACCTAAATCCTAAACCTGAATCAAAAATTCTAAATCTTATATTTATGAATCTTTCTGAGAAATTTTGTTTTAATTCCACAAAAAGTTCATTGTAATTATTTTTAATAATAGATTCTTCACCCCACACAGGCTCCCAATTTTCGTTCTTAGAGTTTTTTGTAACAGAAATTACAGAAAAACCATTTAATAAGTTTATTTCATCTCCTATTAAATCAGCATCAATATTAGTGTTGTTTTCGGTTGTGGTATCAATTTCGTTGTTAATGATAAAACCCAATCCACTATTACCAATAATTAGATTTTTTTTGTAATGCAAATTGTAATGCGGTCTTCCTTTACTGTCAAGAAAAAAATTTAACTCAAATTGTGAGTCTGGTGACTCTACGGACTGGCTGTATGAACTAAAAAAGTATAATATTGTTACAAAAAAAAATAGCTGATATTTCATAATTTTTAGTTTAAAGAGGTGTTTTGAAAGTTAATATCATTGGAGTTTTTGCAGTGACCTCAAGTTGCTTTTCAATTAAAATATTTTTATTATCGAATACATTAAAAAATAATTTATTTTTTTTTATCCTTTCACCAAACCTGCTGAAATCAATGCTTTGTTTTTCATCGCTTGCATTTAAGATAACCATAACTGAACTTATTTTATCATATCTAAAATAAACATAAACATCTTTAATAGGTCTAAAGTGCATCATTTTTCCTTCATGAATAGCAGTTTGATTTTTTCTCCAATTAAAAAGAAATGAAGAAAAATTATAATATTCATTTTCAATTTTTGACCTTCCATTTTTTGTAAATGCATTTCTTTTGTCATCATGCCAACCACCTGGAAAGTCGCGTCTGACATCCGGGTCACCATTTAACCTATTGTTCCCCTTCATATTTATTTCAGTTCCATAATATGTTTGAGGAACACCACGAAGTGTTGACAGTAATGTCATTAAAATTTTAAAGTCCCCAAAATCTGGAGCGATTGAATTAATCCTGGGTGTATCATGATTTTCGAGAAAAATCATAATATTTTCTTTGTTTGAATAAACAAAATCGTTTTGGAGGACTTTAAAAATTTTAGACATTTTTTGATCCCACCATGGAGTTTTCTCTACATACATATCATTAATAGCTCCGTACAAAGCAAAATCTTTGACATGAGTAACATTTGAATTAAAATCATTGATTTTCGCAATTGGACTATCTCTTTGCCAGTAGGAGATATTTAGAGGGTTCATAACCCAACTTTCTGCAACAATACTAAAATTTGGATATTCATTCATTATTGATTTAGTCCACTCTGTAACTCCAGATAAGTTATTATATGGATAGGTATCAACTCTAAATCCAGATAAATCTGCAAATTCAATCCACCATATAGCATTTTGCTTTAAATATTTTAGAAATTGGGGCTGATTTTGATTCAAATCAGGCATACTTTCAGTGAACCAACCATGTGTTGTTTCCTTTAGATCAATTTGGGAGGCATAAGGGTCTGAGAAAATTTCTTTGTTGTGAGAAGTATTGGTATAACTATCCCAACTATTAATCCAATCTTTTGTGGGTGAATCCATCACCATATAGTGATTCAATCCCCAATGATTCAAAACGTAATCCATAATGAGTTTCATTCCTCTCTTTTTAAGTTGATATGATAACTCTTTATATTTTTCATTAGACCCAAATCTTCTGTCAATGTTATACGCATCAGTCCCGGCATACATATGGTAAGAACTTTGAATGTCATTAGATTCAAAAACAGGGGTATTCCATATAGCAGTTACTCCTAATTCTTCAATGTAGTCCAAATTATCAATTATACCTTGCAAGTCTCCTCCATGCCTACCATATGGCTCAATTCTGTCATGTTTATCTAAAAGATCTGGATGAGAATCATTTGATGGATCTCCGTTTGCAAATCTATCAGGCATAATCAAATAGATAAAATCCGAACTATCGTATCCTTTACGGTCAGAGGAATTCTTAATTCTTTTTTTTAATTCGTAGTTTATTTTAATGTCGCTTTTATCATTATTTGAAAGAAATAATGAATATTGTCCAAATGCAACATCTTTTAAATCTAAATAAACAAAAATATAGTTTGGGTTTTCTAGAACAATTGTTTCAACAATGTTAAGTTTTTCTGAGCTAATGCTGTATTTTGAAACATTCTCACCATAAATTGTTATCATTAAAGAGGTGTCATTCATGCCCTCCCACCAAAAAGGGGGCTCAATTTTTTGAACTTGGGCATCTAACAAAAACGGAGCTAATAGAACTAGAAAAAAACGTAACATGAAATTATTTTCTAAAGTAATAAAAATGTGGATATATGAATAATTGAGATCTAATCTAAAGTTTAATCCAAAAAATAAAGTTGATTTTTTATTAAATATTAATTTTTTTAAATTAGCTTCAAGTAAGCTTAAATACAGTACTTGTGGCCAATTTCTAAATCTCTTTTTTTAAAATATAAACCCATTTTATCAAATTATTAATCAATATTTTATTATGAAAAATATAATGAATAAAGTTTTACTGTGCCTGTTACTGGTAAGTTGTTATGGAGCCATAGCCCAGCAAGTAATTAGCGGCATCGTTACCGACAGCAATGGTAACCCTATCCCTGCAGTTAGTGTTGTTGTTCAAGGCACAGCTTATGGCGTATCTACTGATTTTGATGGTCAATATTCACTAGATTCACAATTTGGTAAATCTTTGACCTTTTCGTATTTAGGTTTTCAAACTCAAGTAATTGAAATAAATAGTGCTAACATTAATATCACTCTTTATGAAAGCACTTCGCAGCTTGATGAAGTTGTAGTAATCGGTTATGGAAGCGTGAGTAAGAAAGAAGCAACTGGTGCTGTCGCTGTTTTGTCTGACGGTGATTTTAACAGTGGTAAAATCGTTTCTTCAGACGAACTGCTTGTAGGAAAAGTTGCTGGTCTAGTCATCACTAACAATGGTGGAAATCCAGATTCCGCTCCCAATATCCGAATTCGTGGAGGTGCATCACTGAATGCGAGCAATAATCCATTGATTGTCATTGATAATGTTCCTTTAGATATTGTTTCTCCTGCTGGTGTTAGCAATCCATTTACGTTAATCAACCCAAATGATATTGCTAGTTTTTCAGTTTTAAAAGATGCATCGGCAACATCAATTTATGGCTCAAGAGCATCAAATGGTGTGATTCTAATTTCGACGAAAAAAGGGCAAAGTGGCGAACCCAAATACAGCTTGACAACAACCCAGTCGTTAAGTCTTGTTCCGGAAAGAATTGATGTAATGGATGGTCCACAATTTGCAGATTTTATTGCAACTTATCACCCTACTCATGTCGACAAATTGGGGGTTACCACTGGAGGTCATATATTCTTTTCGGGTCCTCCAACAATTTATAATACTGACTGGCAAGATGCGATTTTCAGACAAGGCTTTAGCTCGAATGTAAACTTATCGGTGACTGGTGGTGAAATCAGTATGCCTTGGAGGGTTTCTGTTGGGCATACATATAGCCAGGGTTTACTCAAAAACAATGATTATGAGCGATTGAGTTCAAGTTTTCGTTTTTCACCTGTGTTTTTCGATGGGAATTTGAGTATTGATTTTAATACCAAATTATTTTCGGTCACAAAAAGTTCTGTAGATGAAGGAGGGGCAATAGGAAATGCGATCAGCATGGATCCAACCAAACCTATTTATGATTATAGTCCAAACAATCGTTTTGCTCCATACTATCAAAAGACCAATGTCGACGGAAATCAATTGAAGCTGGATGGTCAATGGAATCCAGTGGCATTATTAATGCAAAGAAGTCGACCAGAGAGCGTAATAAAAGTGCTATCTAACTTGGAATTGGACTATAATATTTCAGCTGTCGATGGCTTAAGTGCTATCGTCAATGCTGGTTTGGAAGCATCGAGTGTTTACATTACAGAAGATTATGCTAATAATTCCTTAGCAACATACCGATTCGATAGTTCAAACAACGACGTGAATACAAATTATATCTTTAACCCTGGCGAAAATTACAGAGAAGATCAAAACATCAGCAACACGACCTTAGACACGTATTTTTCTTATGATAAAACAAATCTTGGTGCAATAAGTAGTTTAAGCGCTCAATTAGGGTATTCATATCAAAATTTTAAAAACAAAGGCACCAAAGAATTATATAAATATAATGATACCACTGGCAAAAGAGAAGAGTTGGTTGATGAAAACAACCCAACCAATCGCTACTTCAGTGAGCTCAATTTACAATCGTTTTTTGGTCGTGCCAACATTGGCTTGTATGAAAACTATCTATTCACCTTTTCACTAAGAGCAGATGCCTCATCGCTTTTTACGGAAGAAAATCGGTGGGGATACTTCCCATCTGCAGCATTTGCTTGGCAATTGGGTGACGAGGATTTTATAAGTGGCATTGAATTTATCAATGATCTCAAAATTCGTGTTGGGTGGGGTGAAACAGGTCAACAAGACATCACTGGAATCGTTGGTTATTATCCATCCATACCCTTATTTGAACTAGGTTCAGCTACCTCACAATATCTGCCAGGAGAGAATTTATATTCGGCAAAAGCCTTTAACCCTGATTTGACATGGGAGAAAACCTCAACCATAAATATCGGATTAGACTTTAGCTTGTTTGATGACAACAGATTACAGGGTAGCGTTGATGTTTTTCAACGTGAGACCAGTGATTTGTTAGCTTCCGTTCCGGTTGCTCCTGGGCAAGCCCTTTCAAGCAGTTTTGTCAAAAATGTTGGAGACATGGAAAGTCAAGGGTTTGAGGCAAGCTTGAGCATGGATGTCATACGTGCACAAGATACCAATGTAAACTTGTATGTAAACTTTGCCTACATCGATCGAGAGGTGAAAGACCTGAAAGGAGTAGAGCGAGTTGGTGCTGGTGGTGGACTTCCTGTCGGAACTGGAGTCAATATTGGATACCATACTGTTGGACATCAGCCCTATGCTGCTTGGGTGTTTAGACAGTTGTATGATGCTGATGGAAATCCTGTCTACAATGCTTTTGCTGACTTGAATGGCGATAACCAAATTACAAATGACGACCGTTATTTCAGAAACTTTAGACCTGATTTTACGTTTGGTTTTGGAACGAATATCAACTACAAAAAAGCGAGTTTAAGCACATTCTTCAGAGGACAATATGGAGGCCAAGTGTACAATGGTTTATTGCTTACTTCAGGATACATTGACAGAGCTCGGCCAAACAACACCAATAGTCTAACTAATGTTCTCGATTTTAACAATGCTGCAGCTGATCCAAATTTTCTGGACAATGCTGGGAATGTAAAATTTTCAGACTATTACCTAGAGGATGCTTCATTTATTCGGTGCGAAAGTATATCATTTGGATATGACTTCGGAACACTCTTTGGAGGAGCAACACTCAATGCCTCTTTGAATGTGAATAATGCATTTCTAATCACCAATTATAGTGGTAGGGATCCAGAAAATTTTGGTGGTATAGATCATAACTTCTACCCCAGACCACAAAGCTACACGTTGGGTATCAACATTGACTTTTAAAATTTAAAAAGATGAAAAAAATACTAAGTTTATTCTTAATCATATTTACATTACAAGCTTGTGTTGATGATCTTGACACACAACCCGAGCTAGAGCTCTCATTGGAACAACTTCTAGCTGAAGATCCTAGCGCCATAAATGGTATTTTGTCTCGTTTATACGCATCTTTTGCTTTATCGAGCCCAAGTGGGCCCGGTAGTTCAGATATCGATGGAGATGCTGGAGAGGGCACATTTTTGAGAGGAATTATCAACTTACAAGATCTTTCAGCCGATGGAATGAAAAATCGATGGGGAGATGATGGTTTGGATCAATTGACAACGACCTCAGACTGGGACGAAAACAATAAATTTTTTGGATACCTCTTCAATCGAATGTACTACTCGATTGCACAAGCCAATAATTTAATTGGTGTCCTCAATTCAGTTTCAATTGAAAATAGTAACCAATTGGTTGCTGAAGCACAATTTATTAGAGCACTATCCTATTATTATCTAATCGATGTGTTTGGGAAAGGTGTCCTTGCGACAGAGGATAATTTGGGTGAATCCAATCCACTCCCAGAAGCGTCACGATCAGAGCTTTTCAACTATGCAGTATCACAAATGCTCGAGGCCGAACAGAATTTACCACAGATAAATTCTTATGGTCGGGCGACAAAAGGGGCCGCACAAATGCTTCTTGCCAAGCTATACCTAAATGCAGATGTATATACTGGAACTGCCATGTATGACCAAGCATTCACCTTTGCTGAAAAAGTTATAAATGATGGCGGATATACGCTCGAAACAAATTTTGTTAAATTATTTTCAAAAGATAATGAAACCTCAACTGAAATTATCTTCCCTCTCATTGCAGACGCAGATGTGAGTCAGGCCTATGGAAACACAACTTATGTTGTGAATGGTTGTCTGAGCACTGAAACAATGGAAATTTCACAATTTGGTGCTGCCGAGGGGTGGACTGGTCATAGTGCTACAAAAGCATGGTATGGACTCTTTGGAAGTAGCGCACAAGAACTCAGTGATTCAGATGATGTTAGAGCAGCATTGTTTTGGACACAAGGACACTCATTTGAGATGGATGACTATAAACAATGGGGTGATGGATTTGGTGTGACCAAGTTTAGGAATACTGATTCAAATGGTGGTGGAACACCAACATCATTTTCAAGTACTGATTTTCCACTGTTTAGACTCGCAGATGCTCATTTAATGTCTGCAGAGGCAATGCTTCGTGGCGGAGGCGGTTCTAACGCAGATGCGCTCGCATATGTAAATGCTATTCGAGTGCGTTCTGGGGCTGCAGCAATTACAAGTAGCGATTTAGATCTCGACTTTATTTTAGATGAGCGTGCACGTGAGTTAAATCTTGAAGGGCATCGCCGTTCTGACTTAATTCGATTTGGAAAATTTACTGGAAGTAGTTATGTATGGCCTTGGAAAGGAAACACAGCAAATGGAGCTTCTAT
>CACOXF010000047.1 GCA_902631125.1 uncultured Bacteroidota bacterium | reverse complement strand
AGTGTACGATAACTAATTGTGCCATTGATTTCTATTCGAAACAATCTGTTTTTATCATCCAAACCAACAAATCCATTTTGGTGTAGATAAACATCAGATGATAGAATCAAATCATTTGGGGTTTTTATACGTACATTTCCTCTTCGGTTAAGTAAAAGTAGTTTTCCACTATTTTCAACCATTGCGATATAATCGCGGGTGCCAATACGAAAGTGTTTAGGTGCATATTTCAGATTGGTTTTTGTACGATTGAATCCACTGACCTTTTGAAATTTTCGATCGCGAAGCTCCAATGTATTTTGGTTGAATAGAACAAGCCGATAGTCTCGTGTGTTTTCATAGTCAAAAACAGCAAGTGGAAGGGGGTTATTTAGCTTTGTTGAAAAAGGCTGAACAGGTATTGCATTTCTATCGATGACCTCAAAACTATTTTTTGTTGTGTAGGCCATTTGCAATCTACTATTCTTGTACAAATCCACTTGATGAATGGGAAATTGAATAGGACCATCAATAGATCTTGTCCAGTTATTTCTTCCTGCATTGCTGATCAATTTCAAATTGTTTTCTTCGTCTTGAATAACCCATTCCATTGATCCATTGAGATGATTAAGTACTGCAGCAGGGCCGTTGGCGATTGGACTTTCAATAGCTGTTGAAAACAAGAGTTTGGGTCTTTTGTTCGCAATTTTTTCTTGCTTTGAAACACGCATAAATTGGATTTGAGCAACACCACTTTCAACCAATCCAATGCCAAGCCAATAGGGGAATTCTTCATTGCTAGCAATGCGAATATCATCAATCAGTTGCGAATTTAACTGTTTTGAAAACAACTCTTCAACTCCAATAAAAAGCATAGAGCATTCATTTGGTATTTCATCTAGTAGGCCATCAAATTGTTCATCACTACCCAATGTAAAGCCATTGGTAATTTGAGTGATGACTTCTGCAAGAGAAGCTTCATTAGGCGCTAAAAACAACATATCATTCAATGCAGAAGCATGTGAAAGAGCTGGTAAATTTAGTAGAGGAGCACCTTGTTTATTGAGAACTGTATTCTCTGCAAATTGATAAATGACAGCATCTCTGACTTTTTGTGTGGCCTCTGAGTTTTTTTCAAGTATCGGAACGACTTCTTCAAAGTCTGTAATGTCCAGAACAGCAATTTGATTTTTGGAGGTATAAATAGTTGCAATTGCATTTGCCTTTATCAATAGACTGTCAAGAGGATGATTGGGTAGGTTTTGTTGAGCATTGTAACGATCACTATCGCGATTAAAAGACTCATAATCAAAGCTATAAATCTCAGCACCAGCAACAGAAATCGGAAGGTTGGAGAGTACTTTTGAAAGCCTATTTGTTTGGTTTGCTAGCAAACTCATCTTGGTCAGTTGATTGGATGAAAATAAGCCAGTAGTTTGAAGGACAAAGTTACCTTTTTCAGTCTTTGGTTGAATGGCAATCCATGGTGAAAAATCAGAGATGGAAAAAGGGGCTTTGTTGTTAAATTTTTCATTCAACAATCCTTGCAGTCTTTCATGAATATAAAGCTGAAATGTTCCTGATTTCGAATCAAATAGTTTTTTTAGATTATCGTCGGGGGTGTTTGGCACATTGTGTAGGCGGATGCTATTTTCGATTAAAATTCTGGAATCAGACTCAAAATAATAATCATTATAAACAAGGGCATACCGATTTATTTTTTGTTTTTCAAATTGGATAATGGGTAGATTTTCATAACGCAAAGTATCTCCGATTAGTTGTGGAACACTATTAAGAGGTGTCAATGGATGTATGAGCAAGTATTTGTAGTCTTTCACACCCTCTTCATGAAAACTAATCGTGGACTCTTGAAAAGGCAACCAATGTTCATCCAAAGACAGCAGAGGTTTTAGAAAAGAATTTAATTCAGGTTGGTTTTTGGAAAAACGCATAACAGATTCCATGTCTTCAATATGAAGAACAGCAATGGGTTTAGCAGGGATAAATCCAAGTGGATCAACCACTGGCTGTGTAGGCGTTGAACATTGCGTCAGGAAAAAAACTGCAATGAAAAAGTGTACATAGCTCATGGTACAAATGTAATAAAGTTAGAAATCGAATTGGGTTTGTGTTGGCAATAATGTAAAACTTTTTCTGTGCCATTTAGAGGTTCCATTCGACTGGATTCCTTTTCGATGTTTTTTGGTTGGATACCCCTTGTTTGTATCCCAATGGTAGTGAGGCAAACTGCTGTGAAGCTTTGTCATGAATTCATCTCTTTCCGTTTTTGCCAGTACTGATGCAGCAGCTATGTTGAGAAAGCGTGCATCCCCTTTGATCTTGCATTTGTGTGGAATCTTGAAATAGGGCTTGAAACGATTGCCATCGACAAGAATAAATGCAGGCGTGGTGTCGAGTTTTTCAATGGCTAGGTGCATGGCCTCAATGGAGGCATTAAGAATATTGATTTCATCTATCCTCTCTGGCATCACATGAGCGATTGCAAAGGAAATGGCAATATGTTCAATTTCTTGTCGTATTTCTTTTCTTTGTTTGGTAGTCAGTTTTTTTGAGTCAGTAAGCAAAGGATGTTTGTAAGTAGGGGGTAGGATAACAGCAGCGGCTGTAACAGGGCCTGCCAAGCACCCTCGTCCTGCTTCGTCAGTACCACATTCGATAAATTTAGTGTGCTGGGTTTGCATGAAATTCATTGTTTACGATGTATTCAATAAAAATGTTGCTATGCGATTAAATAATTTTAACTAATTTACAACAATGCCACAAATTGCGGATCTAATTATTATATCTCTTTTTTGAATTGGTTTAAAAGCCTCACTTAACTGTCCACTTGAATTCTATACCTTTGCCCAAATGAATGCTTTAAGACAAATTTTTGCAATCTATTGTTTGCTATCTGCCTTTGTTGCATATTCTCAAAATCGATCATTATCATCCAATAAAAGAGATCTCGTGCGAGGAGAACCTTCATTAAACGATTCATTCAGTAGGTCTTCTAAAAACCAAGACAGTTTGTTTGGGCAGCGTTCAAAAAAATTGTTTTCTGAAAAAAGACCAATCACAGATTATCTAATTATCTCACAAAATCGAGACACCACATTTGTTGACACCACCCTTAGCGTTGAAAAGCAATACAAGTTTAATTTCCGTCGCAAAGACGATTTTGAGTATTTAGCGTTTGCAAACACTGGTCAAACTGTCAATCATCTGTCTTTACAATCGGCTCCGAAATCGATTCTGCCAATGCCTGGATATGGTGCAAAAACGCATCAAATGTTTCAGTCCAGTGAGGTGCATTATTATCATGTGCCTTCGCCACTGACTGAAATGTATTTCAAAACAGCTTTTAAGCAAGGGCAGTCCACAGATGTATTGATTACAGCAAATCTCAGTCCTCGATTGAACTATGCTGTTGCTTATAGGGGTCATCGTTCACTTGGGCATTATCAGCACAGTTTGTCAGGGGTGAGTCAACTTCGATTTTCAGCTTGGTATGAAAACCCAAATCGCAGATATCGATTACGATTCAAATTGGCAAATCAAAAAATTGAGCAACAAGAAAATGGTGGTTTAGATAGTTTATCATTGCAAAATTTCACAGATAAAATCGCAGAATTTGAAGATAGGGCTCGTTTATCAGTCAAGTTTCAAAACGCTGCCAACTTATTTACTGGCAAGCGATATCTTTTAGAACAAGACTATGCCCTGCTTATGACGACAGACTCCGTCCCTGTACCAGCGCTTCGGATTGGACACAGAGTAAGAACAGATTCTCAACGGCATCATTTTAATCAAGACTCGGTCGTTGAGGAGTTAGGTGCTCTTGCTGAGGAATCAACCACTCCCAATGATGAGTTGCATTATACAAGCACTCGACACGATGTATATACAGTTTTTGAAAAATCAAAATGGGGAGAGGTAGAGGCTTATGGATCGGCTTTACAATATAGCTTTAATCATGTGCATACGAACGATGATTTCGAAATCAAAGAATCTGGCGTAGCAGTGGGAGCTAAACTTGACTTTCCTTTGAAAGAAAGCCAATTGAATTTTCACTTCGAACAGTCATCAGGGAGTAATAAGCTGGGAAACTTTTTGCAACTGACAGCCTCTTTTCCTAGTGTAAAAAAGTTTAGACTAAAAAGTGGGTTTCGCTGGGATACCTACGCACCCAAACTCACACTAACGAATTATCATAGTAATTACAAGTCATTTATTTGGCAGAAGAATCTACTCAGTACGAATCGTTCCACTATTTTTTCTAGCTTGGATGTGCCCAAACTCGGCTTTTTCACAGTGGACATTATCACATTAGACAATTATGCCTACTTGCAACAAGATTTGGACAGAGGATCACTATTTGTCACGCCAAAACAATGGAACGAAACAATTCAACTCATCAAAGCTCGTTGGGACAACAATTTTTCTGTTGGTGTATTTTCATTAGACACGAATATCCAGATTCACAAATTTAGAAATGAAAACATTCCATTGCACCTCCCAGATTTACTTGGGCGATCGACCTTGTCCTATACCGATGAATGGTTTAACAAAGCTGCTTTTGTGCAAATTGGTGCAACAGTCAAATATTTTTCATCATTTTATGCAGATAATTACAGTCCTATCCTTTCTGACTATGTGGTGCAAGATGCTGTAAAAATAGGAGGAGAGCCTTTGTTTAGTGCCTTTTTTAATGCTAAAATTCAACAGACAAGACTGTATTTCAATGCAGAAAATCTAGGTGCTGCTTTCAATGGCAACAACAGTTTAGTTTCCCCTGATTACCCATACAGAGATTTTATTCTTCGTTTTGGAATCGTATGGAACTTTTTTCAATAAACCATCTTAGGGATGATTTGGCAAATCTCCATCTGTTTTGGTTGGCAGTTGTGTTGTGCCCATCAAAAATTCATCAACTTGATAAGCAGCTTCTCTACCCTCCGAAATTGCCCAAACAATTAAAGACTGACCACGTCGCATATCACCGGCCGCAAAAATGTGTGGGACATTGGTTTGATATGATTTAGTATCAGCGTTGATATTTGAAAGATCATCAAGTTGAATGCCTAGTTGTTCTGCCAAGGTTGGCTCAGGACCAGTGAACCCAAGTGCGAGTAATACCAGATCACATGGCCATTCCTTTTCTGAATTTGGCTCTTCAATAAGCTTTGGTCGCCCTCCCTCTTGTTTTTCCCAACGAACTTGTACAGTTTTGAGGCCAAATAGCCTGCCATCCTCATCCATCACAAATTCTTTTGTCATGATACTAAATTCTCTTTCACTTCCTTCCTCGTGTGATGAGGAAGTTTTGTATTTAAGTGGCCAGTAGGGCCATGGGTGTTCAGACGTTCTGTTGTCAGCTGGTCTTGGCATAATCTCAAAATTGGTAACACTGGCTGCCCCTTGACGATTGGATGTCCCTATACAATCAGAGCCTGTATCACCACCTCCAATGACAATGACATTTTTTCCTTGTGCGTGGAGCTCAGGATCAACATCTGTAAGACCATCTACCCATCGATTACTTTTCGGCAGAAAGTCCATCGCTTGTACAACTCCTTTTGCTTCTGCGCCAGGAATTGGTAATCTTCTACGAACGGTAGCACCACCACAAAGAACAACAGCATCAAAATCTTTTAGTTTTTCTACGCTGTAGTTTTTGCCAATTTCAACACCAGTTTTAAATAGGATACCTTCCTCTTCAAGAATCAAAATGCGACGATCAATTACATGCTTTTCCATTTTGAAATCAGGAATTCCATAGCGCAACAATCCCCCAACTTTTTCATCTCTTTCAAAAACAGTGACTGTGTGACCTGCTCTGTTCAGCTGTTGAGCAGCAGCTAGGCCAGCTGGACCAGACCCCACAACAGCAATTGTTTTTCCTGTTCTGTTTTTTGGGGGGTTTGCCTGAATCCAACCTTCTTTAAAACCTCTTTCAACAATATATTTTTCAATCATTTCAATCGATACAGGAGGGTTGATAATACCCAACACACAGGCTGCCTCGCATGGGGCAGGACATAGGCGACCTGTAAACTCAGGAAAGTTGTTTGTTGAATGCAGAATGCGTAGAGCCTTTTGCCAATCGTTTTGATACACAGCATCATTAAAGTCAGGTATCATGTTGCCAAGTGGGCATCCACTATGGCAAAAAGGAACACCACAGTCCATGCAGCGTGCTCCTTGGTCCTGTAGTTTTTCATTACCAGGGTGAACTGTAAATTCCTTGTAGTTTTTGACGCGATCAGCAACAGGAATATTTGCCTCATCAATCCTGTCGTACTCTAAAAATCCTCTTAACTTTCCCATATCAATTTACTTCTTGTTTGGCTTCTTCTGCCAATCGAGCAAGGGCTTTTTTGTAGTCTGTTGGCATTACCTTTATAAAATTTTTTTTCTCTTTTTCCCATTGATTAATTATGGCTGTTGCCTTGCTACTTGCTGTGTATTTCATATGATTATTGAGTAGTTTCTCTATATAATTCAGATCTTCTGTAGAGGGATTTTCTAAGCCGATCATTTCCATATTGAAATTGCGCTCATCAAATGTACCATCAGCAGCGTATAAATAGGCGACTCCACCACTCATACCAGCAGCAAAATTGCGACCAAAATTTCCAATGATGACAGCAATACCACCTGTCATGTATTCACAACCATGGTCTCCAATGCCTTCAACAACTGCAGTGGCACCCGAGTTGCGCACGCAAAAACGTTCGCCAGCAATTCCATTAATATATGCCTCACCAGCTGTTGCACCATAGAGCGCAACATTTCCGATGATTATATTCTCTTCGGCTTTATATGAAACACCTTCAGGAACACGCGCCACAAGGCGTGCACCCGAAAGACCCTTGCCAAAGTAGTCGTTACAGTTTCCAATGGTTTCTAAATGAAGTCCCTTTGTTGCAAAACAACCAAAACTCTGGCCTGCTGAACCGTTAAAGTATATTGTTAGTGTATCTTCAGGAAGGCCTTCTGCACCATATTTTTTGGATACTTCATTACTCAAAATAGCCCCGACACTTCGATCGGTGTTGTGAATAGGCAACGTTAAGGTCTGTGGTTCTAACTTTTCAAGGGCATTTTTTGCTTTAGAGATCAGTGTGATATCAAGAACATTTTCAAGTTTATGATCTTGTTTTTCAGTATTTCTCAAAGGAGTTCCTTCTTTTACATTGGGCTTGTGCAGGATTGTTGAGAGGTCAATGCCCTTGGCCTTAAAATGTTCAATGGCGTCACTCATATTTAGCTTTTGGCTTTGACCAACCATCTCATCAACAGTTCTAAACCCAAGTTGCGCCATGATGCTTCTCATTTCTTCAGCTATAAAATGCATATAGTTGACGACATGCTCGGGTTTTCCTTTAAAATTTTTACGAAGCTCTGGGTCTTGGGTGGCAATCCCAACTGGACAGGTGTTGAGGTGACATGCACGCATCATAATACAGCCAGTCGCAACAAGAGGTGCTGTTGAAAAACCATACTCTTCGGCACCTAATAGACAAGCGATGGCAACATCACGACCAGTTTTCATTTGGCCATCACACTCCAAGACTATACGTCCACGAAGATCGTTCAAGACGAGCGTTTGCTGAGCTTCAGCAATACCCAATTCCCAAGGCAACCCAGCATGCTTTAAGGAGGTTAGGGGCGATGCACCAGTTCCGCCATCATAGCCAGAGATCAAAATCACATCAGCTTTGGCCTTAGCGACTCCAGCAGCAATTGTTCCAACACCAACCTCAGATACCAACTTGACATTTACACGTGCTTTTCGATTGGCATTTTTCAAATCATAAATGAGTTGTGCCAAATCTTCGATTGAATAAATATCATGATGGGGTGGGGGGGAGATAAGCCCTACATATGGCGTAGAGTTTCGAACAGATGCGATATATGGATTTACCTTAGGGCCAGGCAGTTGCCCCCCCTCACCAGGCTTTGCGCCCTGTGCCATTTTGATCTGAATCTCTTGTGCATTTGCAAGGTAGTGAGACGACACACCAAAACGACCTGATGCAACTTGCTTGATTGCGCTGTTGCGCCATTCGCCATCTTCATCTCTGTTAAATCGCCTAGGGTCTTCTCCTCCTTCGCCAGAATTGCTTTTCCCACCAATACGATTCATGGCTTTGGCCAAGGTTTCATGTGCCTCTTCACTGATTGACCCTAGTGACATCGCACCTGTTTTGAAGCGCTTTACGATTGCAGTCCAAGGCTCTACCTCG
>CACOXF010000046.1 GCA_902631125.1 uncultured Bacteroidota bacterium | reverse complement strand
AGGTGGTGAGCAACATCCAAGAAATAAAATCGAGAGAAGGGAAAATCATTGCTGTTGTAACTGAGGGAGACAAATCAGTCAAGGCGTTAGCAGACCATGTGATTGAAATTCCTGAAGTGACCGAATCATTAACGCCTATTTTGGCATCAGTGCCTCTGCAACTATTGGCGTATCATATTGCTGTGATGCGAGGCTGTAATGTTGATCAACCAAGAAACTTAGCTAAATCTGTAACGGTTGAATAATGAAAAAAAAAGCAATCATTGTATCGGGCTATTTTAATCCTTTGCACAAAGGACATTTGGAGTATTTAAACAATGCCAAAGCACTTTGCGACGAGCTGTTTGTGATCGTCAATAACGATCACCAAAGAGAGCTCAAAGGAAGTAAAGCTTTCCAAGAAGATAAGGAGCGTTTGTTGATTGTCAGTAATCTTAAGGCAGTAGACAAAGCGATTTTGTCCATTGACCATGATCGAACAGTTTGCGAGAGTATTCGCAAAATAACAGAACAGTATGGCGCCCACTATGACTTGGCTTTTGCTAATGGGGGTGACCAAAAAAATGACACCATCCCCGAAATTCCTGTTTGCAAGGAGTTAGGAATAGAATTGATAGATGGCTTAGGAGATAAAATACAGAGTAGTAGTTGGTTGTTAAAAACGAAACAATAATTTATGAATTCTACAATTGTTGCGCTATTACCAATGAAAGGAAACTCAGAGCGGGTTCCCAATAAGAATATGAAAGAGTTTAGTGGAAAACCACTATATCAGGCTACTTTAAACGTCTTGTTGGAATGCTCAGATATTGATAAAGTTGTTGTAAATACTGACAGCATTAAGATAAAAAAAGATATAGAACAAAATTATGACAACAATGTTATTGTTGTCGATAGACCAAAAAAAATATGTGGTGATTATATATCAATGAATAAAATTATTGAGCACGACATAAACACTCAATTTGCGGATATTTTTATTCAAACACATAGTACAAATCCATTGCTGAAAAAAGAAACACTTGTAGAAGCGATTAAAAAGATGATTTCATCCATAAGAACAGGTCATAACGACTCTGTTTTTTCTGTTACAAAAACACAAAAAAGGTTTTATAATGAAGACATGACCCCAATGAATCACGACCCGAAAATGTTAGTGACTCAACACCTTCCACCTATTTTTGAAGAGAACTCATGTTTTTACATCTTTACCAAAGAGTCCTTTATTATGAATGAAAATAGAATAGGCAGTAAACCTTTTATGTTTGAGATAGATAAAATTGAAGCAACTGACATTGATGATCTGGAAGACTTTATTATTGCTGAAACACTTTACAAAGAACTTAGACTAAAGAAATCGAAATGATACCATTCAAACACCAAGCAAGCAGATTAAAACAAAGGCTTCAAAAAAAAGAACTTACAGTAGGGTCTTGGTTAACGATCCCACACAGGTCAGTTGTTGAGGTTTTTGCAAAATCTGGTTTTGAATGGCTTGTAATTGATTTGGAACATGCGCCTATAGGAATTGATCAAACAGCAGAACTAATCGCTCATATTCAAGGCAACGGAATGCAGGCACTTGTTCGCGTTACTAAAAATGAAGAGGTCATCATTAAACGAGTATTAGATGCTGGTGCTGATGGGATTGTTGTTCCGATGATTAAAAGCAAGCAAGAAGCAGAAAAGGCAGTTTCATTTACGTATTACCCTCCACTTGGAAGTAGAGGAGTTGGTTTGAATAGAGCTCAACATTATGGAGAGGGCTTTGAACCCTATAAAAAATGGTTAAACGAAAATATTGTTATCATCGCTCAAATTGAGCACATTGAAGCTATTGAGAATCTAGATGAAATTTTATCAGTAGAAGGCATTGATGGAACCATTATAGGCCCTTATGATCTCTCAGGCTCAATGGGGTTCCCAGGGGACTATAATCGTTCAGAGGTTAAAGACGCATTACGGAGCTATAAATCAAAAGTGAACGAGGCTAATAAACCTCTTGGTTATCATGTCATAGAATCAGAGGCATCCTTCTCAATTGAAAAAATTAAACAAGGTTACTCTTTAATCGCTTTTAGTATTGATTTCTTTTTCCTTGGCGATCGAGCCAAATTAGAACTTAAAAAAATTAAAAAACTTAAATGAAAAAAGTTGCAGTCTTTGGAGGGAGTGGGTTTTTGGGATTATATCTTACGGAAGAATTAGAAAGGAGAGGATATGATGTTGCGGTCGTTGACATTAATGAACCAAAGGGGCCTTCAAACTTTATAAAATGTGATATTACAAATGACAAGGATTTAGATGAAATCTTTTCTAACCGCTATGACGCAGTTTATAACTTGGCAGGTCTTGCTAACATCGATAAGGCCAATAGAGAACCCCTAAAAACAATTCAACTAAATGTAATTTCAAACCTTAAAATTCTGGACCTTTGTATTAAACATAAAACAAACAGGTATTTGTATGCTTCAAGCGCCTATGCAATGAGCGAAAAAGGATCATTTTACGGAATTAGCAAGCTAGCTTCAGAAAAAATAATTGAAGAGTATGAAAAAAAGCATGGTTTGACATTTAACATTATACGTTATGGTTCGGTTTATTCTGAAAAGGAGTTTGACAATAACTACATCTATAATTTAGTAAAACAGGCCGTAACGACAAGGGAAATTGTGCACAGCGGAGATGGCGAAGAGCAAAGAGAATACATTCATGCAGCGGACGCAGCAAAACTTTCTGTCGATATATTGGAAAATGAAGAATATAAAAATAAGCACATCATTCTCACAGGCACGCAGAAAGTAAAAAGAATAGACCTTTTCAACATGGTTAGTGAAATTCTTGGAGATGATATAACTATTAAGCTGTTAAAGTCAGAGAAAACAGGGCATTATAAATACACACCCTATTCTTTTCAACCATCTATTTCTCAAAAACTGTTACCGAACCCACAAATTGATTTGGGTCAAGGGTTATTAGAATGTATTAGGGATGTTCATCAAAAAAATTAATCCAAAGTCTTTTGAGAGTACAGCGAGCAATTTTCTTAAAATTAGAATTGAAGCTCTTTTGCAGGCTAAAGCCGCCGTACATATTGCGCTTCCAGGCGGATTCACACCAATGCCAATTTTAAAGTTACTGGCAAACGAAAATTTAGATTGGGCACGAGTTTGTTTTTATCAAACAGATGAGCGTATTGTACATACTAATAATAAAGAAAATAATTACAGTCTTTTAAACGCCGTTTTTTTCAGTCATATAAATGCTTTGTCATTTCCAATGTATACAGGCGAATATAGTCCAGAGGAGTCTTGCGAAAGCTATATAAAAAAGTTGGGAAAATTAGAAACTCATAACAACATACCACGTTTTGACCTAATCGTCTTAGGGATGGGAGAAGACGGACATATTGCATCGTTATTCCCAAATGCGTCTTTACTATCTGAACCAAACAAATGGGCCGCTTTAGATCAAGAGAAAAGAAAGGGAACTTATCGAATGACCCTTTGTTTTCCAGTCTTGCTTAATGCCAATGAGACGGTTTTATTAATAACTGGCCCTAACAAAATTAAATTAATAGAAGATAGGGCAGCGAGAAAAAATCTACCAATAGAAATTTTAATAAACCAAAATCAAAATCTTACTGTACTATGTTCAAAGGGGCAATAAAAAACATCTTTTTTGATTTCGACGGCGTTATTTTAGATTCCGTCAATTGTAAAACGCGAGCTTTTGAAGACATGTACAAGCGGTATGGACAAGAAATAGCAAACCAAGTCAAAAAATATCATTTAGAAAACGGAGGAGTTTCAAGATTTGAAAAGTTTAGGTATTGGCACAAAAAACATCTTGGAATAGAAATTACAAATGAGCAATTAAACAACCTTTCCGAAGAGTTTTCAAGCCGGGTTGTTGATAAAGTTGTAAAGTCCTGTGAGATTAAAGGGTCTATGGATTTTATCAAAAAAAATCATCAAAAATACAGGCTCTGGATTATTACTGGTACACCAACAACTGAAATGAGCCGTATTGCGGACAAAATCGAAATCAAACCTTATTTTATTGGAATTTATGGTTCTCCAGAAAAAAAGAAACACTGGGTAGATTATTTGCTGAAAAAACACCAGCTTCATCCGAATGAAACCTTATTTTTAGGAGATGCAACAACAGATTTTGAGGCGGCTCAGTGTGGGAAATTACATTTTGCCCTTCGTGAAGCCCCTTATAATATTGACTTGTTTAAAGACATTCAGACCCCTCGATTCAAAACATTTGAGGATTTAAACAACATTTTAAATGAATAAACTTAAGGTACTTGTCACAACAACATCTTTTCAAGATACGCCAGGAAAACACCATGGTTTATTAGCGGAACAGAACTGGGATTTGACTTTTCTTAGGGGACCTTTAAAAGAGCAGGAGATAATCTCTGTGATTGATCAGTTTGATGCGGTCATTTGTGGGGATGATGAATACACACAAAAAGTACTAGAAAAAGGAGTGAATGGAAAACTTAAAATACTTTCCAAATATGGTGTAGGACTTGATAAGATTGACTTGGAAGCAGCGAAGAAATTCGGAGTCAAGGTTACCAATTGCCCAGGTATTAACCAAAACTCTGTTGCAGAACACGTTTTTGCACTCTTGCTTTCATTTGAAAAAAACATTCACATCCAACATAATAGTGTTCAGCAATACTCGTGGAAAAGACAGATTGGACATGAGGTTTTTGGTAAAACGATAGGAATAATCGGCTTTGGAGCAATTGGCAAAGAAGTGGCTAGAATTGCACAAGCGTTTAATCAAAAAATCTTGATTTTTGACCCCTATGTTAAAAGCGAAGGGATTAATTATTTTAATGCGCAAAAGGTAGAAGACCTAACAACCCTCTTCAATGAGTCAAATTATATTACGCTCCATACCCCCCTGAACCCTGAAACAAAACATCTTATCAACCAAGAGGCCATAAACAATCATCTGACAAAAAAACCTGTAATTATCAACACTGCCCGTGCAGGTTTAGTAGAAAAAGAAGCGGTCATAAATGGTATTGAAAATAACAAAATTGGTGGTTATCTATGCGATGTTTTGGACCAGGAACCAATATCAAAAAACGAAAAGTTGGTAGGACTAAACAATGTAATTATTACTCCGCATGTTGGGTCTAGAACTTATGAGAATGTGGTTAATCAAGGAATTGCAGCTATTAAGAATACAATTGAATTTTTAATTACATAGTTTATAAATGGTTTCCAGAAAAGCATTATTTAATGTCGCCATACAGATAATACCAATACTAGCTTCATTGTTTGCGATCCCGATATCAATTTCAAATTTGGGTAAGCCACTATGGTTTTTTTATTCACTTGGGATAACAGTTCTTTTTTTACCAAATTATTTTGCTTTTGGAGCTGGGCCTTACCTAGTTCGCAACTTAGTTCAAAAAAATAATTTTTTACTGTCAAAAAAATGGAAGGGCTGTATATCAGCTATAATTATTTCATCCATAATTTATGTGCTTTTCTCATCGGCCTTTTTGTTTACAACACGAAACCAAGATGCCTTTACTTTAAACAGCTCTGAAAAGCTCTTTTATGTATTTTTCATTTTAAGTGGATTGATGATTTATATTATGATTTTGTTCAAAGCTATTTTAGAGTCTAAAGAAGATTTTTATTTTCTAGGGACAGCTAGGGCTTTTTTTACAACAGGGTTGATTGTAATACCGGTTTTATCTTTTCAGCAGGAGTGGCACTATGCTCTTTCCGTCTTTTTGTGGTCAATTATTTATGTCTTTGTGTGCGGAAATAGAACAGGGAATTTAGGAGCAAAATGGACGCAAAATAAAAACCTAATTATCTCAAAACAGAACCTTATTGAATATGTGAATGAAGTTTGGCCATTTGGAGTTTATTTGTTTTGCTGGAGTTTTTTTTTATTTTTTGACAGGATTATTTTTAAATTTTTTATTGACAAGAACATACTTTCTGATCATGTCACAATGCAGGATTTATTTAATCGTGTCGCAATTATTTCAGGGAATATTTCTTTAGTCTACTATCCAACACTGTCTGATAAAGCGAATCAAACAAAGTTATTCCTTCAACACTATTTTAAGCAGCTTTATTATGTACTATTTGCGTTCGTAGCAATAATTATCATCTCTTCCTTTTTTCTTGAAAAAGCGCTTAATTTTTGGTTAAAAGACGACTTTTCAACATATATTTCAAATAATGCGCTTGTATATCTTGTGGGAATAATTGTTTTTAATTTTTCAATTATTCAAGTTCGGGCTTTACAAGCAAAAAATAAGGAAAAGCTAGTTACGCTTCACCTCATTGTAATTTTGGGGTTATATACTCTGTTTGTTTTACTTTTAGGGTTGATAGAACAACCGAAACTGTTACCATATGGACAAATAGCAGCATTCATTACTACAATAATAATTTTTCATAAGAAACTAAACAGATGACAAAAAACAACACTATTGTTTTTTTTGATGTAACAGCCTCAAACATTAACCGAATCATATTACCAATTGTAAATATTCTTTCCAAAAGAAAACACAATAAGATTATAATTCTGACGGAGAAAATCATAAACCAAAAACAAATTAAAAAAGACAAATTCTTAGACGCAGCACAATTTTTAAATTTCAATGATATATTAAGGAAATCCACCAAAAAACATGATCTTTTCTTTGTAACTTTTGGCTATAGAATACCAGACTTATACTTCACTTATCAATTTAAAAAAAGGGGATTTAAAACAATACAGGTTCAACATGGGATGTACAAAGATTTTCTCAAAAGATCAATTACAGGATATTTTTTAGACTTGAACAGAAAATTTTATTACCTCAAAAAAACTATTTTTTTCTTAAAAAAATTTAACCCCGTAATCTTTTTATACCTCATAAATAAAGATTTTATAAAATCTTATACAATCAACACGATTATTAAAAAAAATCAAAGCAAGCTCGAAAAAATCAAGTCAGACTCGGTATTTATTTGGGGGGAAAGTTGGAGACAATGGTTTATTGACAACCATTTCTATACTAATGAGTCAAATTTTGAAGTAATTGGCAACCCGGATTTCCATAAATTTATATACCAGAAAAAAGTGATAAGCGTTAATGTCTGTTACATTGCACAAACCTTTTGTGAGGACGGAAGAATGTCAAAAAACGATTATGTTAGAATCATTCAAGACCTCTCAAAAAAATTTAAAAAAGACTTATATGTAAAACTTCATCCAAGATCAAATGTATCTTTATACAGCGCTGTGGAAGAAAACGGGGGAAAGTTGGGTTATCAATATCCAACAGCATCAATGTATATTGGACATTATTCATCCCTTTTTGCCTTAGCCTTAAATTCTGAATCAAAAGTTGTTTTGATTAAAGTCAATAACGAAGAAATACCAGATTATTTCAAAAGTAATGCAGATTATTATTTTGAGTCTTACACAAATTTTTTAGAGCAAGAACATTTCAAAAGAAAAAAAACAAAAAGGAGTATTGATCAGTTTTTTAAAAACACCACCACCCCCACTAATGAAATCATCTCTACTTTGATTCAAAATGCAATAAGATGATAGAAATTTTTACGCTTTATTTTTTTATATCGATTGCATCACTCTCAGCAATCCTTATGCAAATTACAAAACCAAAGCTAACTAAGTCTCTTAAGGGTCTAACGGGGGCTTTCTTTTTGCTTCCATTTTTTTATTTTTTGGTTAACAGAAATATACCGAAACTTGGAAATGACTTGTCTCAATATTTAAGATATTACGACAATATAATGGACACAAACTATCTGATTGTTTATTTTTTAAAGGATTTTGATATTGGGTTTTATGGGCTTATGTATTTGTCTAAAACAATAGGAATCACGCCGAACGGATTTTTTTATTTAATTCTGGCCCTTTGCATCTTTTTATTTGTGTGCGCGCTGAATAATTTATTTGTTAAACCCTATGAATTTATTTCTTCAATTTTACTTTTTTTATCAAGCGCCTCCTTTTTTTTGGTGCTCTCCAATGTTATAAGACAAGGGCTGTCTTTCGCTATATTAATCTACATATTATCATCCACAAAAAAAAACTCTTTATTACGAATATTTATGGTCTTTACCCACAAAGGGGCCGTGTTGTTTTTTCTAAAGGATATCTTTTCTGCGATTAATTATTCAAAAAGGGTTTTTCTTATAATTATATCGCTTATTGTTAGTATCGTAATTCCTAAACTACTACTAATTTTTTCAAAAGTTTTTGATTTAAAAATGATAGAGTTTTACATAAATAATTTTGAAAGAGCATCTGCACAAAACTCAATACTTAAAGTTTCAATTTTAATTT
>CACOXF010000045.1 GCA_902631125.1 uncultured Bacteroidota bacterium | reverse complement strand
CAAATCTATCGTGTGATTTTTGAGGCAAACCCCATTTCAGAGGATGTTCGAAAAGCAGGTTTTGGAGGAGTTAACCGATATGCTGATTTGGAAGGCTTCGAAAATTCTGAACTGGTCATAAGCACTACAAAACGAATAGTGAAGATTGGGTTGAAGTCATCGAAGACGAAGAGCAGGAATTTGTTGGCTACAATCTACTTTCAACACCAGTACACATTGTTCGGTATCGCAAAATCACAAATAAATATGGCGAATTATTCCAGTTGGTTTTCAATACCACTCCTTTTTATGCTGAAGGTGGAGGTCAAGTTGGCGATAAGGGATATTTGGAGGCACCAAATGGGAATGTGACATATATTTACGATACTAAAATTGAAAACAATATAATTGTTCATATTGCCAATCAGCTTCCTGCAGATGTCACTTTCAAATTTAAAGCAGTTGTAGACGAGCAAAAACGTCATGCAACTTCATGCAATCATACAGCAACGCATTTGTTGCATCATGCATTGCGAAGAGTGTTGGGTTCTCATGTTACTCAAAAGGGCTCTATGGTTCGTTCGGGTCATTTGCGTTTTGACTTCTCTCATTTTTCTAAACTAACGCAACAAGAACTCCAGTCGGTTGAAGATTTTGTCAATGCCAGAATTCAAGAAAAAATCGATGTGCAAATCACCACCAACGTTCCTTACGATCAGGCGATTTCCGATGGTGCAATGGCTTTGTTTGGCGAAAAGTATGGTGATACAGTCAGAACAGTACGTTTTGGCGAATCAATAGAGTTATGTGGAGGTACCCATGTATCAAACACATCAGCGATATGGCACTTTACGATCACAAGTGAAACAGCAGTTGCCTCTGGGGTAAGAAGGATTGAAGCAGTGACTGGCGATGAAGCCAAAAAACTGGTGTATGAGCAAGCAGCTTTGATGGAAGCAGTGAAGTTGCAATTGAAAAACCCAAAAGACCTTGTGCAATCGGTACAGGCTTTGCAAGAAGAAAACACGAAGCTCAAAAAAGAAATAGAGAAGCTCAACAAGCAACTTGTGGAGCAAATGATTGTTGATTTGGAAAGTGAAATTCAAAACCACAATGGTATTTCATTGCTTTGCAAAGAGGTCAATCTCAATGCCACTGTTATGAAAGATATTTTATTTCAAATTGGGAAAAACAGAAAAGATTTGGTTGCTGTTCTTGGTTCCAAAAAAGATAACAAACCGATTTTGTCATGTTATGTTTCCAAAGTACTAGTCGAACAGGGCACATACAAAGCAAATACGATTATACAGGAAATCAGTGGACACATACAAGGGGGGGGGGGCGGAGGCCAGCCATTTTTTGCATCAGCAGGCGGCAAAAATCCAACAGGCTTATCAGATGCATTACAAGCTGTCAAAAATCTACTTTAGACTTTATTTTTATCGAATCCATAGGGGCAATGCCGACAGTTACTCTTGCAACAATACCCTCTCTTTAAATGATACAGTTCAGTAAAAACGACAAATCCCTCGGCAGTCTGATAGGAGTCGCCTTCCTCAATCGGGATAAATTTCTTTTTCACACCTTAAATGTAATTGTTTTTTTTTCAAGCTGTATTTATATATGTTTGACTGAGCGATGGAGTCTAATAATCAACATTTACGATTACAGGAAATTGCAGGAGATTTGGAAATTGTCTTAAAGAGAGAAGATCTGATTCATCCAGATATTTCTGGAAATAAATGGCGAAAACTGAAATACAATTTGCAGTATGCCAAAGCGAAATGTTATAAAACCCTATTGACTTATGGGGGTGCCTATTCCAACCATTTGGCTGCTGTGGCAGCTGCAGGATATCAATATGGGTTTACAACACATGGTATTATTCGTGGAGATGAATTGGAGGGTCAATCTCTAAATCCAACCCTCGAATATTGCAAACAAATGGGTATGGCGCTGCATTTTGTCAGTCGATCGTTGTACAAGGACAAGGAACAGGCATTATCAACAGTGGTGATAAAGGACAAAAACCCTTACATCATTCCTCAAGGTGGCACCAATGCCTTAGCAATCAAAGGGTGTAAAGAGATTCTCACAACTACTGACAAGACTTTCTACACTTTGGCTATACCTGTAGGAACAGGTGGAACGATGGCGGGTTTGATCGAATCAACGCAAGAGAATCAGAATATTGTTGGATTTCAAGTTGTCAAAGACATAGAATTACGCAGTCGGATTCGTACCTTTGTCAATAATGATCGTTGGTCATTGGTGCCGACTTACAACGAGATCGGTTTTGCCAAAACGCCAAAATCATTAATTGATTTTGCTCATCGTGTAGCCAACCAAACGGGTGTAATTCTCGACCCGCTATACACGGCTCCGATGTTATGGCATTTGATTAAAAAGTGGAAAGAAAACACATGGAATTTTGGAAATCGTTTGTTGGTGATTCATACTGGCGGCCATCAATCAATCAAGGGAATCAACCAGCGATTGGCAGCGCAAGGCAGTTCGTTGCGCTGGCCGTGCTCATCTTTTTAGCATCATGCGGCAGTAAAAAACAAGTGTATTATGCCGATACATCAATGAATGAACAAACGATTACTTCGCAAGAAAAATCGAAAAAAAAGACAAAAAAGAAAAAAGACAAAGAGGTTATTTATTCCTCAGATCCAACAACACGCTACATCCAGAAATATGCCAGTATTGCACAAGAGGAAATGCGTCGCTATAAAATTCCAGCAAGCATTACTTTGGCGCAAGGTTTGTTAGAATCGCAGTTGGGACAAGGTACGCTAGCAAAGAAGTCAAACAATCATTTTGGTATTAAATGCAAACGCGAGTGGAGAGGTAAAAAAGTGTATCATGATGATGATGCACCTGGCGAATGCTTTCGGGCCTATAAGGACCCCAAAGAATCCTATCGTGACCACTCGCTTTTTTTGGTCGAGCGTGAGCGATATGCGAGTTTATTTCGTCTCAAAAACACAGATTATAAAGCATGGGCAAAAGGATTAAAGAAGGCAGGATATGCCACAGATCCAGCTTATGCAAATAAATTGATTGGCCTTATCGAACGCTTAAATCTATGGAAATACGATAATCCAAAAGTATCGCCAGAGTTCAGTAATCGAGACGATAGGATGCATATTGTACAAAAAGGCGATACACTTTATGGATTGTCTAGGCGCTACAATATACCAGTGGCAAAACTCAAAAAAATAAATGACTTGAAATCTAATGATATTCAGATTGGTCAACAATTACGATTAGAAAATGAGGTACGAGCGAAGTAGTGCTTTGTTTGCACAAGCAAAAAAAGTGATCCCAGGAGGGGTCAATTCTCCAGTACGAGCTTTCAAGGCAGTTGGGGGTACTCCAATTTTTATCAAAGAAGCAAAAGGAGCATATTTATTTGATGAAGATGATCATCGCTATATCGATTTTATCTCATCGTGGGGGCCTTTGATTTTGGGGCATTGCTACAAACCAGTTGTGGAGGCAGTGCAAAAGCAAGCTGACAAAGGAACTTCATATGGAATTCCTACTGCGCTTGAAAGTAAGATCGCTGAACTGGCCACTTCGATGGCACCCAATATTGATAAAATTCGATTTGTAAATTCTGGAACAGAAGCTTGCATGAGTGCTGTGCGACTTGCTCGTGGATATACCAGTCGTGAAAAAATCATCAAATTTTCGGGATGTTATCATGGTCATTCTGATGCTTTTCTCATTCAGGCAGGCAGCGGTGCTGTGACTTTTGGAAGCCCAAACTCACCTGGTGTGACCCAAGGAACAGCTAAGGATACTTTACTGGCAAATTATAATGATATTGACAATGTGACTCAACTTTTTGAAGCAAACGAAGGTGAAATTGCAGGAGTGATTATTGAGCCTGTAGCAGGAAACATGGGATGTGTTCCACCAGAACCTGGATTTTTGGAGGGTCTTAGATATTTATGCGATCAGAACAATACCTTACTCATTTTTGATGAGGTGATGACTGGATTTCGATTGGCTGCTGGTGGTGCCCAACAACTTCTTGGAGTGGACGCCGACATCGTTACTTTTGGAAAGGTGATTGGTGGTGGTCTTCCAGTTGGCGCCTTTGCAGCTAGAGAAGAAATCATGGATTTTTTGGCACCTGAAGGACCTGTTTATCAAGCAGGTACCTTGAGTGGAAACCCTCTTGCGATGGCAGCCGGATTGGCAATGTTAACAGCTTTGGACAATCAGCCAGAAGTTTTTGACAGTCTCGCAGATAAAACAGCTTATTTGCATGAGGGAATGAATAATATTCTTTCAAAAAGTAGAATTGGTTATCAAATCAATCGCTTGGGGTCTATGATATCCTTGCATTTTACTGACACAGTTGTTAAGGACTTTACCTCAGCAGCCAAAGGCAATAACAAGAGATTTACCAAATACTTTCATGGCATGCTAAAGCGAGGTGTGTATTTACCCCCAAGTGCATTTGAAAGCTATTTCTTAAATGATACTATCTCCTACAAAGACATCGACACGACGCTACAAGCCTTTTCTGAAACCCTCAAAGAACTCTGATTAATCGTCATCTAAAATGATATTGATGCGTGAGATTGCATCTTGTAGATGATATTTGGTGTTTGTATCAGAAACGCGCTTCTTGCCTTTTTCAATGTCTTTTTTCAGTTTGCTGAGCTGTCCTCTAGCAACAGATCGAATATCAGACTGACTGACCAATACTCTGGTTTGATTCCCGTATGTTCGTGCCCAGCCAGTTGCAGGGGTTTGGCTATCCGTCATCAGAAATGATAAACGATCGATGTGTGCACGTTGAAGGTTTCGACGATAAGTATCAATTTTAATCCCTTTTGAAAGCTCAGACCACAAACCATCTTGCAAGTCATTCATCATACTGACAAGGGTGTATGCTTGAGTGCCATTTAAGGCCTCATTCTCTATCATTCTTGCCATACGACCAAAGTCAAGAATGCTATTGATGATTCTGGTTTGGGTTCGGCGCATTCGATCAACAGCACCTGCAAAATCAATCTTGTTTAAGATTTCCTCTTCTAGCAACCAAGTTGGTGTTTGAAAAAGCTCTTGCTGTAAAAATGATAAACAGTTTTGCTGATGACTTTTTGAAACATGGGTATAAACTGCACCATCTTGGTCATAGGTTTTGTAATATTCGTAAACCCCACCAATATTGGAAGTTACATGCCCCATGTAGCGATTGAACTGACTGTAAACTTGGCCATATAAAGTTTCTAAATCATCGTAGGTTTTCCCATCCTCTGCTGTCCACTCGATTAGTTTTGGGACGATGCGTTTAAGATTTGCAATACCATAAGCACTGGCCTTGATTGCATCATCACCAAGATCCTCTGTTTGAGAACTAGGGTCCACAACCCCAAATTGTTGTCGCCCAAATCGATACATTGGGTCATCCTCTTTGTCTCGAATCCATTGGTCAAGTATAGGCTTTTCATCTTCTGCTTTCTCAATAGAGGGGATGGGTCGATACCCCCAACGCACAGCATGGATGTCATAAGGGCCTATATTTGGCATCAACGAAACATCGCCATCACCAGGTTGAGTAACATAATTGAAACGAGCATAATCCATGATTGATGGAGCAGTGCCATATTTTTGGGTAAATGAAACAGATCGTAAAGAGTCAACGGGGTATGCAACACTACTTCCCATGTTATGAGGAAGACCAATCGTATGACCAACCTCGTGGGCAGATACAAATCGTATCAATCTGCCCATGATTTCGTCTTTAAAGGCAACGCCTTGTGCCTCTGGATTGATTGCTGCAGTTTGAACAAAAAACCAATTGCGTAACAAGGTCATTACATTGTGATACCAATTGATATCTGATTCGAGAATTTCCCCAGATCTTGGGTCGCTTACGTGTGGACCATTGGCATTTGGAATGGGCGATGCCAAGTAACGCACAACAGAGTAGCGCACATCCTCTGGACTCCAATCTGGATCTTCTTCAGCTGTGGGTGGGTCTTTTGCCAGAATTGCATTTTTAAAGCCAGCTGCTTCAAAAGCAACTTGCCAATCTTCAATACCTTGCTTGATATATTTTCTCCATTTTTTTGGTGTTGCCCTGTCGATGTAATACACAATTGGCTTAATAGGCTCGACCAGTTCACCACGCTCAAATTTTTCTAAATCTTCGGGTGCAATTTCCAATCGCCAACGATCGAGATAGCGAATGGTTTTACTCTCCTGAACATCAAGACCATAATCCACCTGTGCACGTGCAAACCACCCAACTCGTTGGTCGAAATAACGTCGCTTCATCTGATCTTTTGGTAGTAAAATCATGGAGTTATTCATTTCCAAACTAATCGATCCTGTACTGGTATTTGAAGGAGGTTCAGATGAATTATAGGTTTTAATATGACGCATCTCTACGTTGAGGGGATAGCTTTTTATGCTTTCTACAAAGGAACGCGATTTATCCAAACTACTGATTTTATACGTTTTCCTTCTCGAGGCAGGAAAGCCAATAGCTTTGACATCGCTTTCTAGAAATTTGTTTACCTGAATTACTGTGGAAATAGAATCTTTTCCAATCGTTTTTATATCAAAACTGTAAAGAATTGGTTCAAAATTTGAATTGACCACCGCTTCATGAATAGGTAGAGAATCGGCAGCAACGACCTGGTGCGAAACCACTCTTAATAAAACCTTTTTTGATCTTTTTTCCCATCGCAATACCTGAGTATTTTGCTTGCCACCACCAAATCCGATACCACTTGCTGTTTTGGCAATTCGTGTCACGACAAGCATTTCACGACCAAACAAACTGTCGGGAATTTCATAATAGTACTTATCATCAACCTGGTGGACGTCAAACAAACCTTTATCTGTAATTGCCTCATCAGTGACGATATCCTTATAGTTCTTTTCTTTGGAATCCTTCTTTTTTTCATCTAATGATTTTTCAGTTTTGCTATTTTCACTCTTTTCACTGTCTTGGGCGTTCAATTGTCCAACGAACAAGAGTATTAAAAATGGGAACAAGAGTCTTATTTTCATATCATAATTTTTAATTTAAGAAAAAGGACCACTAATTTAAGCGTTTAAAACTAAACTGGATGTTTAATCTTTTACATGAACAAAAAGCCCATCTTCTGTTTTGGTCACTTTTGCCAATTGTTGGGCACTGAGTCCTTTGATTGCCTTATCCCATTTTTTATTGCTGAGCCCAGCACTCTCTTTCAATTCAGTCAATAGTACTGGGTGTTGTTTTTTTAGGATGCTAAAGACAATTTTTTCTTCTTCGGTCAATGTTGGGCCTTTCACCTCTGGACGCATCTGAGGGAAAAATAGAACTTCTTGGATCGAGCTATTGTCTGTCATTAACATCACTAAGCGATCAATCCCAATCCCAATGCCTGATGTTGGTGGCATACCATACTCGAGTGCGCGAACAAAATCATGATCGATAAACATCGCTTCATCATCTCCTTTTTCCGATAGTTTAAGCTGATCCTCAAAGCGTTCCAACTGATCGACAGGATCGTTCAGTTCAGAGTATGCATTAGCAAGTTCTTTTCCATTCACCAAGAGCTCAAAACGCTCTGTTAATCCAGGCTTATCGCGATGAACTTTAGTCAAAGGACTCATCTCTTTAGGGTAATCTGTGATAAAAGTTGGCTGTACATAATGATGCTCACAATAGCTGCCAAAAATCTCGTCAATGAGCTTGCCAACACCCATACTATTATCAACTTCAATGTCAAGCCCAATCGCTTCTGCTCTCAATTCTTTTTCACTCATCCCACTTACATCAACACCAGTATGCTTCTTAATCGCTTCAAGAATAGGGACACGAGGATAAGGAGATTTGAAATCGATAGTCTTATCACCAACCTTCACTTTTGTCGTGTTGTGTGTGTCGATGGCAACTTGTTCGAGCAAAGTCTCAGTTGTTTCCATCATCCAGTGATAATCTTTATAAGCGACATAAAGCTCCATGACAGTAAACTCGGGGTTGTGTGTTCTATCCATACCTTCGTTGCGAAAGTCTTTGGCAAATTCATAAACACCATCAAGCCCCCCAACAATAAGACGTTTTAAATACAATTCGTTTGCAATTCGCAGATAGAGTGGAATGTTCAGCGCATTGTGATGGGTAACAAACGGACGTGCCGCAGCACCACCAGGAATGTGCTGGAGAATGGGTGTTTCCACCTCGATATACCCTTTTGCATTGAAGAAAGAACGAATGGTATTTGTGATTTTTGTTCGTTTGAGAAAAGTTTCTTTCACCTCATGATTGACAATCAAATCAACATATCGCATGCGATACCTTTGCTCAGGGTCTGAAAAAGAATCATAAGTGTTTCCATCATTATCTGTTTTTGGCAATGGCAATGGACGAAGGGACTTGCTTAAGACATAAAGAGAGTCCACTTGCACGGTTTTTTCACCTACCTCGGTAGTAAATAAAGTTCCAGTTAGCCCAATAATATCACCTATGTCTAAGAGCTTTTTATAAACATCGTTGTAAATTGTCTTGTCCTCATCTGGACAAAGAATATCACGATTGAAATATAATTGTATGCGTCCTTTCGAGTCTTGAAGTTCTGCAAAACTCGCCTTTCCCTGTATTCGACGAGACATCAACCTTCCTGCTATGGTGACTTGTTTCC
>CACOXF010000044.1 GCA_902631125.1 uncultured Bacteroidota bacterium | reverse complement strand
GAAGTGTGTTTCGAAGGCGATTCAGGCACTAAATGATAAACAAATTCAAAGGATAGAAAAGCAAGGATCAATTGCAATTGAAATTAATGGGAAAAATACTATTTTAGACGCTTCAGATGTAGTGATTCAATCCAAGGATATTGAGGGTTGGTCGGTTGCATCAGAACAAGGAATAACAGTTGCTTTGGATTGTAGTCTAACAGAGGATTTGCTTTTCGAGGGCATTGCCAGAGAGCTTGTTAATCGAATTCAAAGCCTTCGAAAAGACAAAGGGTTTGAAGTGACTGATACCATTACTGTAACACTAAAACAAGACAAACATTTGGAACGCGCAATAGATGCCAACAAAAACTACGTGGCTAGTGAAGTACTAGCCGAAAATATCTTATTTGTTGATACAAATCTCCAAGGAGAGCCCCTTTCATTTGATGATATCAAAACTGAGATTCGCTTAGATAAAACCATATATAAAGAAAATGAAAACAAACGAAATCAACCGATACCCAGAAAAGGATCTTGAGAAATTCAAAGGATTAATTGAAGAAAAAATCGCAAAAGCACAGCATGATTTAGAACTGATTAGAAGTGCTTATATGAACAATAGCAACAACGGCACAGACGATACCTCTCCAACCTTTAAGGCTTTTGAAGAAGGGTCAGAAACCATGTCGAAAGAGGCCAATACCCAACTAGCGATTCGCCAAGAAAAATTTATTAGGGACCTAAAAAATGCCTTGATTCGCATCGAAAATAAAACCTATGGTGTTTGTCGGGTTACAGGCAAGCTCATCAGCCCCGAACGACTTAAATTGGTGCCACACGCCACTTTGAGTATCGAAGCAAAAAACATGCAGAAATAGCATAGATGACCCTCAAAAAATCACTGTTACTCATCGGAATAGTACTGCTGCTTGACCAGTGTTCAAAGTTTTATATCAAACTCAACTTTCCACTGAGTGTTTATAGCTCCGATGCCATCGTTGACTGGGGATGGTTTCGCCTGATTTTTATTGAAAACAAAGGCATGGCATGGGGCACACGATTTAGTGACTTCATCCCCTTCATTTCTGACGATACTGGCAAACTACTGCTATCACTCATTCGCGTAGTTGCTGTGAGTGTAATAGGCTATATGCTTTGGAATACAATCAAAAAGCAGCAGCACAAGTTATTGATGATCTCTGGTTGTCTGATCTTTGCTGGTGCGCTTGGCAACATTATCGATTCATTGTTCTACGGCCTTATGTTTTCCAATAGTTATGGGCAAGTCGCAAGCCTATTCCCTGAGGGTGGGGGTTATGCTCCTTTGTTTTTTGGGCATGTGGTCGATATGCTACAATTTCCAATGTTTACTTGGGTGTGGCCATCTTGGATGCCTTGGATTGGGGGGCAATCCTTTACTTTTTTTGAACCAGTTTTCAACCTTGCCGATACAGCCATCAGTACTGGTGTGGGGATTATTCTTGTTTTCAATAAGCGTATTTTTCCAAAAAATTAAAACTTTACAATCCCTCCAGAATGGATACAACTGTGAAGACGAATGTCTGTCGATATACAGTCTGTGATATCAGGGCAAGGCGGAAAATAAGACAGACCAACAAAAACAGTTTGTGGTGAACACCTACTTAGAAATCTGTCATAAAACCCTCGGCCATATCCAACCCGTTGCCCCTTGCTATCGTATCCCAATATCGGGACAAAAACCAGGTCAATCGAACCGTGTTGCATTGGTAATCCTCCCACTGGTTCTGGAATATCATAGGGGTTTTTAAGCAAGGTAGTTTCTGGAAAAATTTCCCAATGTATCATCTGTTTAGTTGCGAAATCGGTTTGAGGGACAACCACCTTTTTACCCATGCCAAACAACAAGTCAAGCAACGCTTTCGTGTTGGGTTCTTTCTGTTTTTGAATGGATAAAAACAAATGCACAACCCCCACTTGGGAGAGGTCAAACAGCTTGATATGCTTCATCAATCCCGCCTGCTTTTTTTGCATTTGTGAGGGGGTGAGCTGTTTGCGCAAATCTAGATGATATCGTCGAGCCTCTGCTTTTGTCATTGGTTTGGATTGAACACAAATAAAATAATTAATTTCGTCTCATGCTAAAAGATGCGATAAAACTTCATGTGCAAGCCCTTCCCAGTCAGCCAGGAGTATATCAGTTTTATGACAAACAAGAAAATATTATTTATGTCGGCAAAGCCAAAAACCTCAAAAACCGAGTCTCTTCTTATTTTCGAAAACAAGTCGATTCGAAAAAAACCCAAAGGCTCGTTAACAATATCGTTTCGATTAAACATATCGTTGTACCGACCGAATCCGACGCATTGATTTTGGAAAACACCCTGATTAAAGAACATCAACCACGCTACAACATCCTGTTGAGAGATGATAAAACCTATCCTTGGATCTGCATTAAAAATGAGGCTTTCCCAAGAGTGTTCACTACCCGAAAAATCATCAAAGATGGGTCTGAGTATTTTGGGCCGTTTACCAATTTTAAAACTGTTCGTTTGCTGTTGAATCTCATTCAAGAGATCTATCCGCTTCGAAACTGTTCTTATGATTTGCGGGAAGAATCGATCCAAACTAAAAACTATAAAGTCTGTTTGGAATATCATATCGGAAACTGCTTGGGTGGTTGTGTAGGCAAGCAAAGTGAGAGTAACTATGAACGTCAAATCAGTCAGATCAGGGCCCTATTGCGAGGTAATTTTAACGAAGCGATTCGAGGGTTTAAACAAGAGATGAAGCTTGCTGCTGATGTGCTTGACTATGAAGAGGCACAGAAGCAAAAAAATAAAATCGATATTCTAACCCATTATCAATCCAAATCTGCTGTAGTCAGTGCCACTATCAGCAATGTGGATGTGTGTACTGTGATCAGTGATAAGCATACTGCTTTTGTCAACTATCTTCATGTGGCATATGGATCGATTGTTCGCTTTCACAACATGGAGATCAAAAAGAACCTGGAAGAAAACGATGAGGATGTCCTTCGAGTGGTGGTGGTGGAGCTGCGCCGCCGATTTCAATCCACTTCAAAAGATGTGATCTTACCTTTTGCCATCGACCTAGGAGATGATATACGCGTTACTGTCCCCCAAAAAGGAGAGAAAAAAAAGCTATTGGACTTATCGTTGCGCAATGCCAAGCAAGGACGTTTGGAGCAACTAAAACAAATCAAAATCTCTGACCCACAGCAACACACCAATCGTTTGCTCAGTCAGATGAAAAAAGACCTTCGCCTACAAGTCCTACCCGACCATATCGAGTGTTTTGACAACTCCAACATTCAGGGTAGTAACCCTGTTGCTGCCTGTGTGGTATTTCGCAACACCAAGCCTGCCAAAAAGGAGTATCGCCACTACATCATAAAAACAGTCACTGGTGCCAATGACTATGCCTCGATGGAAGAGGTCCTTTATCGTCGATATAAACGCCTTATAGAAGAAAAACAAAGCCTACCAAAGTTGATTGTGATTGATGGCGGTAAAGGGCAGTTGAGCTCTGCTTTGCTCAGTATTGATGCCTTAGGATTGCGCAACAAAATTGCAGTGATCGGCATTGCCAAACGACTGGAAGAAATCTATTACCCAAACGACCCCATTCCAATGTACCTTGATAAAAGGTCTGAAACACTTAAAATTATTCAACAGTTACGAAACGAAGCCCATCGCTTTGGCGTACGGCTACATCGAAATAGAAGAAGCAAATATGCTGTTTCTTCATCGCTTGACAACATCCCAGGCATCGGTGAAAAAACAATCATCAAGCTGCTCAAAATGTTTAAGTCCGTAAAGCGAATCAAAGAAGCTGAGTTGAAAGATCTGGGTGCAGCAATTGGAACGGCAAAAGCCAAAGAACTTTATCTCCATTTTCACCCCGTGAAAGAGAAGGCGGAATAAAACTTCACATTTAACATTTTAACAAAACATCTTGTCAAGGGATTTTTTTAATTTTGTAATTGATGTATTTGATTCAACATTTCATCCTTTTCCTCATCTTTTTTCCAGGGGCTATTGCCCAATCAAACACTGGCGACTCCATCCAACCCAATCGCATCGTTATAGATCAAAAGGTCAATGATGCTTTTCAAGATGGTGAATGGTTTCGATTTCGGATGCGCTATGGCTTTCTCAATGCCAGTTACGCAACAGCTACTGTCCGCGAAACTACCTTCAGAGGCCAAGCTGCTTTTCATGTCGCTGCGACTGGAAAAACAACAGGCTTTGCACGTTGGTTTTTTAAAGTCGATGACTACTTTGATAGTTATTTTGAAAAAGATATTGTTCGCCCCATTCGTTTCGTACGCAATATTTCAGAGGGAAACTATAAACGTCATGTTGAAATTGACTTTGACCACAACACTCAGTCGGGGATCATGCATGATTTGCTGAGAAAAACCAAAACTGAGATTAGCTTTGCCCCAAACCTACAAGACCTCGTTTCTACCTTTTATTTTTTGAGAAACCATTTTGATTTGGAGGGGATTCAAGTTGGAGAGACTGCTTCTCTACACATGATTTATGACAAAAAACCATTTGCGTTTCGATTTCGATTTTTAGGGTATGAAAACGTCAAAACCAAGTTTGGGGTAGTCCCTTGTGTAAAATTTCGTCCTTATGTTGAAGAGGGGCGAATTTTTAAAAAAGAGAGTGGACTGTCGCTTTGGGTAAGCAATGACAACAATAGAGTACCCATAAAAGTTGTTGCAGAGTTAAGCGTGGGTTCTCTCGACGTCGATTTAGTAAATTTTAAAGGTCTAAAACACCCCTTTAATATTATTGTAAATGAATAAACACTTTATACTTTCGGTTCTTTTGGCTGGTCTTGTTTCAGCCTGTGGATCGCGTGCAGAACGTGAACCAACAAAGCCAGTTGAACCACAAGTGTTTGAATTTGGTTTTTTACTCAACGACTATCATGTGGTGAGAGATACTGTTGTGCGTGGAGATAGCTTTGGTGGGATTTTGGAAAAATATGGTATCTATTATCCACAGATTTACAACATCAATACTGTTGCAAAAAAGGCATATAATTTTCGTAAAATCCGCGCGGGAAGACCCTATACTATACTGCGTAGAAAGGACTCATTGCAAACCCCCGAATTTTTGATTTATCAGCCCAGTGCGATTAACTATATAACCATAAGACTCACCGATTCTCTGTGGGCAAAAAAAGACCAAAAGGAAGTCAAGCTAGTCGAACGCCAAGCCTGGGGTGTCATCAATAGCTCCTTGTATGAAACTCTCGACGAGCAAGGTCTCAGTCCACTGATTGCCTATGATATGTCCGATATCTACGCCTGGACAATCGACTTCTTCCGCTTGGAAAAAGGCGATCGGTTCAAGGTGCTTTACACGGAGAAATATGTAAATGACTCTATTTTTGTGGGACACAACAGGGTGCATGCTGCTTATTTTGAACATCGTGAAAAACCGATTTACGCCATCGAGTTCGAATCGGATTCTGTTCGTGGGATCACTGAGTTTTTTGATGAAAAAGGGAAAAATCTTCGTCGTGCCTTTTTACGAGCACCTGTCAATTTTTCGCGAATTTCATCTCGCTATAACACTAAACGTCGCATTGCTTATTATGGTCGTGTCAAACCCCATTTGGGAACAGACTTTGCTGCCCCTGTCGGAACGCCCATTCGCTCAACAGCATCAGGAACAGTTGTCAAGTCAGGCTTTACTCGAGGGAATGGTAATTATGTAACCATCCGTCACAATGCAACCTACTCGACCCAGTACCTCCACATGAAAAAAAGAGGGGTTCGCGTGGGGAAATATGTCAATCAAGGGGATTATATCGGAACTGTCGGAATGACTGGATATACCTCAGGTCCGCATGTATGCTATCGTTTTTGGAAAAACGGAAAACAGATCGATCCGTTTAAAACCAAATTACCTGACGCCAAACCCATTGCAAGTGAGTTGAAAGATGCATATTTGCAGCACATGATTCCGTGGAAAGACAAACTCGATTGCATTTATTTTGAAGAACAAAAAACAAATACCAATGCCATTACCAACAATCAATCCAACGACGACATCAGCTTGGAAAAAACTACAGAAACACTTTAAAGAAACACAGGGTGTATCGCTGCAAAATCTTTTTGCGATTGACCCCAATCGGGGAGAGCAGTTTCGTATTAGCTGGGAAGATTTTTATGTCGATTTTTCCAAAAATCACCTGACGCAAGAGACCCTCGATCTGTTGACTGCCCTTGCAGAAGAATGTCAACTCAAAGAAGCGATGAATCACTACTTTGGAGGGTCGATGATCAACGCCACTGAAGGGAGAGCAGTGCTACACACTGCCCTGCGTGCACCTAGGAATCAGGACATTCGAGTGGATGACGAAAATATTATCCCAGGTGTTCATGCCGTCATCGATCAAATCAAAAGCTTTAGTCAAGGGGTGATTGACGGAAGCATTAGCAGCAGCAACGGACAAGCTTTTACTGACGTCGTTAACATTGGCATTGGAGGTTCGGACTTGGGGCCTGCGATGATTTCAGAAGCGCTTGCATATTATAAAACCCATCTCAACTTGCACTTTATGTCCAACGTTGACGGGGATCATGTATCCGAAGTCCTTCAAAACCTAAACCCAGAAACGACTCTGTTTGTGGTGGTTTCAAAGTCTTTTACCACCCAAGAAACCCTGAGCAATGCCACCACTGCCAAGCATTGGCTAGTGGATTCATGTGGAGAAAAGGCTGTGGCCAATCACTTTGTCGCAGTATCGACCAATTTGCAAATGATTAACGACTTTGGAATTGATCCTAACAATGTATTTCCAATGAACGATTGGGTTGGTGGGCGTTTTTCCTTGTGGAGCGCCGTCGGACTATCGATTGCCCTAGGAGTTGGCCCAGATCATTTTGAAAAAATGCTTCAAGGGGCTCACGCCATGGATATGCATTTTGCCAATACGCATTTGCATGAAAACATTCCTGTTGTCCTTGCACTCACGACCTTGTGGTACAATAACTTTTACGGAGCAGAAAGCGAAGCAATTATCCCTTACACCCAATACCTCCACCGACTGCCTGCCTACTTGCAACAAGGCATTATGGAGAGCAATGGTAAGAGTGTTGACCGCGAGGGCAATACAGTTGACTATCAAACTGGGAATCTGATTTGGGGAGAACCAGGCACCAATTCCCAACACGCCTTTTTTCAATTGATTCATCAAGGAACCAAGTTGATTCCTGCCCATTTTATCGGCTTTAAAAACCCCCTGCATGGCAAGCAAGATCACCACGATAAACTGATGGCAAACTTTTTTGCGCAAACCGAAGCCCTGATGAAAGGGAAGTCGGAAGAAGTGGTTCGCAGAGAGGGCGTGGAAGAGTCCTTAGTTCCATTTAAAGTCTTTGCTGGAAACAAGCCCACAACAACCATACTGATTGACAAGCTTACGCCTTTGAGTTTGGGTAAACTCGTTGCGATGTATGAACAGAAAATTTTTGTGGAAGGTGTCCTTTGGAATATCTACAGTTATGACCAGTGGGGTGTGGAATTGGGCAAGGAATTGGCGAGTACAATTTTAAAAGAAATTGTCAACAAAAAGAAAAGTGCTCATGATAGTTCAACTTCTAGTTTGCTTCGTGTGTATAATCGTTAATGAATTGTTGAGAAATCCCTAGTAATTTGTTAACATCATCTCTTTACTAATTAATACATTTGTTTTATAAAACTAATTAACTTTTAAATTTATGAAAAAACTAATTCTAAGTTTCTGCTTCAGCTTTATCGCTGTTGCTGTACTTGCTCAAGACGACGAGCAAGAAAAAGAGATTGTTACAACAGATCTTTTAGAAGTTGTCGTGGTGGGTGACGGAGTCATTGACCTTGCTAAAGATAGAGTTACTCCAGTGGCTGTTAGTACTATTACTGCTGAAGAGTTTGAACTTAAGGGGGTAGGTAATGTTGAATTTGCAGAGACCTTAAAGATGGTTCCTGGAGTTTTCGTTACGGCTACTTCTGGTGGTTTTGGTGAAGCTGAAGTTTTTACAAGAGGTTTTAACCAAGCAAATACCGCTCTTCTTTTAAATGGACAGCCTATTAATGCAGTTGAAGACGGCTTAGTGTATTGGTCAAACTGGTCTGGAATGAGTGACGTTGCTCAACAAGTTCAAGTACAAAGAGGGCTTGGCTCTTCTAAACTTGCGATTTCATCTGTTGGTGGTACTGTAAACATTGTAACCAAAACAACAGAAGCAAGAAAAGGTGGGTATTTGAGACAACTGGTTGGGTCTAATGAATATTATAAAACTTCATTTGCTTACAATACCGGACTAATGGATTCTGGTTTATCTTTTTCTATGCTTTTAGATCATTGGCAGGGAGCTAAAAAATGGGCTAAATGGACTCAAGGACAAGGTCAGATTTACTTCTTTTCTGTTGGATATAAACCAAATGCTAACCATAACTTTAATTTGTTATTCACTGGAGCACCTCAATGGCACCATCAAAACTTCGATCAAAGTTTAGAATATTATGAAGAATATGGCATTGATGCGAATCAAAATGGTGGGCTTTATAAGGGAGAAGAGCATTCTGAAAGAAGAAACTTTTATCACAAGCCTGTAGCAAACTTCACTTGGGATTGGGATATTAATGAGATTCTTGATTTATCAACTGTAATTTACGGTTCTTGGGGTCGTGGTGGTGGTACTGGTGGGGTTGGACGAGGTCGTGTTCGACTGGATAATAGAGAAATTAATTTTGATGCTATACAAGCTAATAATATTGCTTCAGCAGATGCAAATGGTTATGGAAATTTTGGTGATTCATATGCTAGAAGAGCTTCGATGAATATACATGATTGGTATGGTGTAATCTCAAATTTAAATGTGGATAATGGGGGAAATATTACCTATAATGTTGGTTTTGATTACAGAACTTATACTGGTACCCACTTCCGTCAAATCGTTGATTTATATGGGTTAAATGGTTACACTGATAACTTTAGAAATAGCCGCCCAGATGACTACACTATAACTGAAACTTTTGATGCAGACCCTTGGGCTGCATTTTTTGGAGATTATGCAACACCTGATCAACGTTACGACCGAGACTACTCAGAAACGATTAATTATTTTGGCGGATTCGGACAAGCAGAATATGCAAACGATAATTTCTCTGCTTTTGTCCAAGCTTCTGTTTCTTCACAAACAATGCAGCGTGATGGCAGAATGACAGGGTACGGTGATGGTCTTGGAAAATCAACCAAACTTACTTTTGACGGATATAACCTCAAAGGTGGATTATCATATGTTATTGGCGAAAACGGACGGGTTTTTGCAAATGCAGGATTTTACTCAAGACAACCATTTTTTGAAAGCGTAATTGATGATTCTAGATATAGCAACGCATGGGTAAATAACGGAGATGTTGACAATGAGGAAATTTTTGGTTTTGAAGCTGGCTATCGTTATGAAACAAGCGATATTCGACTCATGTTAGATCTCTACTCAACTGAATGGGGAAATAGATATGTTGCTTTTAGCGAGACAGATCCTGATGATAATAATCTATTTTACAGGCTTTATGATGTTACTCAAAAACATAATGGCATTGAAGTTCAACTAGATTATAAAATTGACAATGTATCTAACGTCTCAATAATTGGATCGTTTGGAGACTGGAATTATTCTGGTACCACTCCATACAAATTAGAAATTACTGATGCTGATACACAAGTTCAAACATCTACAGATGGTAGTTTAGACGTAAATGAAGTAAAAGTTGGTCAAGCTCCACAAACTTCATTTGGAGTTAGCTTTGATACCAAAATTTCTTCTAAAATATATGCTGATACTAGAGTCAACTTTTATTACGATTTGTTCGGATTTATTGATGTAGAGGATGTGCTTAATGCATCATTAGGTGGGTCAACATATCAAGCCGAAGAGTTAGACGATTATAATGTAATGGATTTAGGAATAACATATAAATTTAATCTTGGGTCAAATAATGCTAGGCTAAGAGCCAACGTCTATAATTTATTTGATAATGAATATATATCAAGCCGTAGACAATATGGATACAGCTATGGTAATCCAAGATCATTTAAT
>CACOXF010000043.1 GCA_902631125.1 uncultured Bacteroidota bacterium | reverse complement strand
GATTGTTTTATCTGCATTCATTGTTATGGAAAGTGGATTTTCAACTCCGCTCCATTCTCCAGTCCATTTCTCGAACTCATAGTTACCTTCTGCAGTCGGAGTTAGTGCAACAACCTCTCCTGGTGAAAACTCACCCTCTGAAGGGTCTACTTGACCTGCACCATCAGGTTTCACAGTCACTTTTAATACGTAAGAATTTTCAGGCTCCTCATTGCAACCAATAAATAAAAAAACTAAAATGAATAGAAGATGATATTTTCTCATAGTATAAATAAAAACTAAGTTAAACCACACATTTTGTGACCATTAATATAAGTATTTTTTATTATCAATTTCATCCATGGATTCAAAAATTAATTTCACAATGGTATATTTATGCAATAAAAAGCTTCTGTTTTTGGGTAAAGCCATCATAAGGACTAAATTATAAAGCGCTAAAAGATAGTTTGATTAGATATGACAAAGCTAATGTTGCTTTTAAGTTTTTATTTTTTGGGTTATTCCCAAAAAAACAGTCCTGACATAACAGTCTACAAAAATTCAATTTTAACAATTATTGATTCAAAATCAACAATTGAAGTTTTAGCAGACGGCTTTAAAGTTGCTGAGGGCCCACTTTGGGATTCAAAAAGTGAAAGATTATTATTTAGTGATGTAAAACAAAATAAAATTTTTACTTGGGACAGTATTCACGGGGTTCAAGATTATATTTCCCCCAGCGGATCAACAGGATACGCACCTAAACCACCAAAATCTAATAAGGGCTCAAATGGACTTGCATTTAATGCATTGGGTGAAATTATTCTATGTCAAGTTAGCGATAGAAAAATATCCACAATCAAAAATAATAGAACTGAAAAACCAAAATTCAAAACCCTAGTAGATAACTACAACGGCAAAAGATTTAATGGGCCGAATGATTTAGCCATAAGTAAAAGTGGTACTATTTTCTTTACTGATCCGCCTTATGGGTTTTTTGTAAATGGGAAAAATGAAGAGAATACATACAGAGAAATCAATTTCAACGGTGTTTACAAGTTATCACCTAACGGAAAGATATCAGTTATAACTTCCTCAATGTCACTCCCGAATGGGATCGCAATTTCAAATGATGAAAAATATATATATGTAAATAATGCTGGAAAAAAAGATCCCAAAGTAATAAGATTTGATATTGAATCATCTAAAGAAACTCTTTTTTTTGATGGCAAAGCACTAAGCAAAAAATACAAAGGTGCCTTTGATGGATTAAAAGTTCATAGTAGTGGAAACATTTTTACCACTGGGCCTAATGGGATATTAATTATCTCGCCTGGCGGAGATTTGTTGGCTACTATTAATTATGGAAAGGGAGTAACAAATTGCAACTTTGACACTAACGAAGAATATTTATATGTTACGGGTTTTAATGATATTTCTAGAATCAAATTGAAATGAAAAGAAGAGACTTTTTAAATATGAGTGCTTTAGGTGTAACCCCCTTTTTTTTAATGCCAGGTTTATTTGCTCAGAAAGAAAACACGAGGCAAGTAAAAATTGCAATTTGTGGTTTAGGAAGATATGCTGAAAATCAAATCGCACCAGCAATTGAAGACTCTGAATTTGCTTCTCTCACCGCAATTATTACAGGGTCAAATGAAAAAATACCAAAGTGGCAAAAGCTATATAATATTAGTTCTAAAAATCTTTACAGCTATGATAATTTAGACTCTATATCCAATAACCCCGAAATAGATTGCGTTTATATATGTACTCCGACTGGAAATCACGCGGAATACACTATTAGAAGTTTACAGGCAGGCAAACACGTTATTTGCGAAAAACCTATGGCCCCAACTGTTAAAGATTGTGATTATATGATAGAGGCTGCTAAAAAAGCTAAAAAATTACTTCAAATAGGGTATAGATTGTATTGGGACCCATTTAATGTAAGTTTAATTGAATCAATGAAAACTTCAAAGTATGGTAAATGGACTCATATGAGTGGCGGTTTTTCAAATAAGCAAGGAAAGTGGAGAGGGAAAGGAGATTGGAGACTAACCAAAGCTATGAACGTCGGGGGCGCAGTATACGATCTTGGAGTTTATGTTGTCCAATCTGCTTTTTATTCAGCACAGGACCACCCACTAAGTGTTAAAGCTCGCAGCTGGACCGATCGACATGAAATATATAAGGAAATACCCGAACATTGGCAGTGGGAATTAGAATGGGCCAATGGTAAAATATCAAAACACAGCTCTAGTTATGGTAAATATGAAAACTTCATTCATCTTGAAACTGAAATGGGAGAAATTGGATTAAATCCAGCGTATAGTTATAGAAGGATTAAAGGGTATACCCCTTCTGGTCATATGAATTTCGGGGCTACATTTCAGCAAAGGCTGCAAATTGACAATCAATGCCTGGCTATTTTGAACAAAAAACCAAATATAACACCGGGTGAAATGGGCAGAAGAGATGTTCGTGTTTTAAACGCAATAATGGAATCTGCTAAAACTAATCAAAAAGTGATTTTAAAAAATTTCAAATTTTGATATAACACTCAAAAGGAATTAAAGCTTGGACATATCACTTTTCTCAAATTCAGCTACTTCTAATCATCTTAAATAGGTTTGAATTATATTTGAGTATGAAAAAAATATTTTTGCTTCTCGTTTTTTATATATGTTCTATTTTAAATGTGAAAGGTCAAGTAATTAAAGAGGGTAGCCGACAAATTCATTTAGACTTTCATACTTCAGGCCTGATAGAAAATATTGGCGAAGATTTTTCAAAAGCTCAATTCCAAGAAGCATTAAAAATAGGTAATGTTAATTCAATTAATCTGTTTGCTAAAGGCCATCACGGATATTCGTACTACAATACAAATTTAGGAACAAGGCATCCACATTTAAAATTTGATTTGTTGAAAGAACAAATTGAAGCGTGTCATGAGCTTGGAATTACTGCACAAGTTTATTTTACAGTGGGTTGGTCACAAAAGGATGCTGATGAACATCCAGAGTGGATATTAAAAAATAAAAATGGGACAACAGATAAACTTGAAACTTTGAAAAAGTTAGGTCCAAATGATAAATTACCAAATTTTACTTGGAGATTACTCGCTCCTAGTAATGGTTATGACAAATTTATACTTGAACAAGTAGAGGAAATATGTAAAAACTATCAAATTGATGGTTTTTGGTTTGACATTTTGCAGGCATACCCAAATTATAGTGAATCCAATAAGTCTTTGATGAAAAAAGATGGAGTTGATTTAAATGATGATAAAGAGGTATTAGATTACTCAATTAACCAAATGAAGTCTTTCATGCAAAGATGTAACAAATTAGTTCATAGTTACAAACCTAATATTCCAATATACTACAATGGCATAACAAATATTAAAAGAGCTAATAATTTGAGATACAATCTTTTTGATTTTAATACCAAACAAGATCTAGAAGATCTTCCAACTACTTGGGATGGGTACGATATTTTTCCTTTCAGATCTAAGTTTTTTGCTGCAGATGGTAAGCAAATTGTTGCAATGAGCGGTAAATTTCATTCCTCTTGGGGTGAATTTGGCGGTTTTAAACACAAAGATGCATTGCTATACGAAGCTGCTTCAATGGTTGCTTTTGGTGCTAATGTCAATATTGGAGACCAGCTTCATCCATCCGGAAAAATGGATTTAGAGACCTACAGAAATATTGGTCATGCATTTGATTATGTAGAAAAAATCGAAGAATATGGTATTGGAGGAAAGCATATTTCAAACATTGGTTATTATTATCCTTTTAATGTTAGAAGCGGTGAAGGTACAGCAAGAATGCTTTTAGAAAATCAAATAAATTTTAATGTAATAAATAGGTTGGATGATTGGTCTGAGTTAGAAACAATTATTATTCCATCTGCAACTAAATTAAATAATAAAATTGTTTCAAAGTTAAATTCCTTTTTGGAACGGGGTGGGAAGCTTTTGATAATGGGTAAATCAATTCTAAAAAACAATAGTGAGCTCTGGTTTGATATTGGTGCACAGTATATTGGGCAACCTAAATATGATATTGATTACACAGTAATTAATCAAAAATTAAATGGAAATGATTTGGTTGAAAGCCCCTTTTTAAACTACAATGCTGCGCATCGTTTCAGGGTTCAAGATGCTGAAATTTTAGCCTCTATCAAAGAGCCTTATTTTAGTAGAACTCCAGCAAGTTTTTCCTCACATCAAAATACTCCATATAGGCTTCAAGATTCAGAGCATTCTGCAATTTTTAGAAAAGGAAATATAATTTATATAGCTCACAATTTAGATGAAATGTACTTCAGTTCTGGAGCAAGGATTCATAGAGATTTGTTTAAAGAAGTTTTGGGAATTTTTCATAATAATCCATTGGTAAAGGTAGATTTACAAAGTTCTGGGAGGATTAATTTGTTACATCAGCCTGAAAAGTCTAGATATGTTCTTCATTTATTATACGCTACTCCAATTCAACGAGGTAGAGCTCAAGTTATAGAAGATTTAGTTCCAATTTATGACACAGATGTTCAAATTAATCTCAAAAAAAACATCAAAAAAGTATTTACAGTTCCTGGCAATAAAAAACTAAAAATTAAAAAACGTAATGAGAAAACATTTGTCCGGGTTCCAAAATTTGAGGCACATGTTGCTCTTGTAATTGAATATTGAACTAATGATTAGATTTTTTTTAAGTGTTATATTTTATTTTTTCGTAGTCAATTTAAACTCCCAAGAAAAACGGCCAAACATACTTTTCATTATTAGTGATGATCAAGACGCAGAGACATTGGATGTTTATGCTAAAAATTCTTGTGATACTCCAGTAATTGACAATTTATCTAAATCTGGAATTTCATTTACATCAGCTTATCATATGGGCTCATATCGTGCTGCAGTTTGTACTCCATCAAGAATTATGTTAATGACTGGTAGAAACTTATGGGAAACAGATGGTTATAACATTAACTATCCACCTCTAGATTATGTTCATGATTTTAAAATGAATTATTCAAAAATTACATCAGAAAGTCCTGAATATTATAGTATGCCAGCAATTTTCAAAAGAGCTGGTTATTATACATTTAGAACATCTAAAAGGGGTAATAGTTTTGAGGGTGCAAATTTATTGTTTGAAGAGAGATATGATAGAACTAATAGGGAAGGTGACGATTTAAATGGCAATGCATGGCATGCACAAAAGGTTATTGATTTTATTCAAACAAGATCTAAAAGTAATTCTACAAAAAAACCATTTTTAATTTATTTAGGTTTTTCTCATCCTCATGACCCAAGAAGAGGTAAGAAAGAGTTGTTGAAAAAATATGGCGCTAAAAGTCCTGGAATTCCTAAAAAACTTAATAATAAATTGCCACCATTACCGGTCAATTATCTTCCCAATCATCCATTCCCACACGGTCATAAAGAAGTGAGAGACGAAAATTTGGTAGAGGGGGTAATGACACAAAGAAATGAAATTGTTATAAGGAATGAAAAAGGCAAAGATTATGCATGTATTGAGGATATGGATTATCAAATTGGGCGTGTTATTGAAGCATTAGAGCTTTCTGGTGAAATTGACAATACTTATATTTTTTTTACATCTGACCACGGAGTTGCTATCGGGAAGCATGGTCTAATTGGTAAACAAAATTTATATGAGCATAGCTGGCGTATCCCATTAATTGTTTCTGGTCCAAAAATAAAGAAGAATAAAAATATTAAGGGTAACATATATTTATCTGACATACTTCCTACTTTATGTGAAATTGCTGAAATTGATATCCCAAAAACTGTAGATGGAAAAAGTTTCAATTCAATTTTAGAGGGTAAGAGAAAAAAAATTCGCAATGTCATGTATGGGGTATACTCAGGTGGAACAAAACCTGGAATAAGAGCTATAAAAAAAAATAATTGGAAATTAATTAAGTATGATATTAACAATGGAAATATTCAAAAAAACCAACTGTTTAATTTAAAGAACAATCCGAATGAATTACTCATTGAACACCATATGAAAGATGTAGTTAAAACTACTGGGAATAATCCTAAAAATAATCAGGTAAATCTGGCTGACGATCCTAAATTTCAAAGAAAGCTTAGAAAAATGGAAAAATTACTTTTTAATAAAATGGAGGATTTTGGAGATCCATATAAATTTTGGAATCAAAACTAGAAATAAATGGTTTTATAAGATTGAAAATGAACATACATTTATTTACTTTTAAAAGATGAAATATATATTTTTAATTATTATCTCAGTTTTTTGTTTTGCCAGTTGTGTGAATTCAAATTCAAGAAAAGACCATTCTATATACTGGCAAAAAAACAGTGCAGAGTACTACGCACTTTGTATACAGGCTTATAATATAGCTAAATTTAGGCTTGATAAAGCCCTTATTTCAACTTCTGATAAACCACTTGCTATAGTTGCCGACATTGACGAGACAGTTCTTAATAACCTTCCTTATAATGAAATGCTGATCCAAACAGGGGAGTCTTTCACACAAAATACTTGGTCTGAGTGGGTTAACAAGAAGGAAGCAACAGCTATTCCTGGAGCTTTAGATTTTTTCAACTACGTTGAAGACCAAGATGTTGAAATCATTTACCTTTCAAACAGAAAGATAGAAAATTATGAGCCAACAAAATTGAATTTAATTTCAGCTGGTTTTCCTTTTGATGATAAAACAATTATGCTTCTAAGAGACAAAGAGGGCAATAAAGAATCAAGACGAGAGCAGCTAACAAGTTATAACATTGTACTATTTCTAGGAGATAATCTTTCCGATTTTAATGAACGTTTTTACAGGAAATCAAATGAATCTCGAACTAAAGGGGTTAATTCGCTTCGGCAAATGTTTGGAAATAAATATGTTCTATTTCCTAATCTTATTTATGGTACTTGGGAGATGGGGTTTGAGAACTAGATTGTATAACGTTTCCAACGCAACTAGTCTGCGTCTGTATAGCTAATTTCAACGAGGATTTCGTTACGACGATTCATCAATTTGTAGGGACTGTCATAGGAAAGCACCACAGGTTCTGAAATTTTTTTTAAGTTGTGCTTTTCAATTTCTTTCATCAGCCTTTCTGTGTGTGTTTTTACTTTGGTTGCATTGCTGTAGCCCCCATATCGAACTGCTGCAAAATATCCAGGCTCTGATTGATAGATTTCAATATTATTTTGTAACGGAGTAGGTGCATTCTGCTTCATATATTTTTTTGGCAACACAAACTCCATAGCAGAGGTATCATCCTCTGGATACATATAAACTGGGGTTGTCATTTCGATTTTTTCACCTTTTTTGTTATTTCCTGAAATATATCGAAATAGGGTTGAGAATGGATTGCCACTACTGGCTTTAGTCTTTGCCATCATCGCAGAGGGGTAGTAACGAACCTCTAGCTCGTCGAGACTTTTAATGATTTCATAAGGCTGCGACTCATATTGTTGTCCCATAATCGAATTTGAAATACAGAATAAAAAAATAAAAACAAAAACAAATACCCTCATATCAATTCTCGCTTAGAATTTATTCGTCCTCCTTAAGGGCTAATCGATCCTCTCGATTAACAATTTTCCATGCTGTGTGGAATATCAAACGTGTACGTTTTTCAAGTAATGAATAATGGATCTTTTCAACAGTATCGGTTGGTGCATGATAGTCTTCATGCGTGCCATTAAAATAAAAAATAGCAGGGATGTTGTTTTTGATAAAATGATAGTGATCAGATCTATAATAGTATCTGTTTTGACGCCATCTACCGAATTCATAGACCAGGGTAGTGGGGTCATTGTAGCGATAATCAATTTCTAAACCTACATGATCTTTATTCGCTTTTTCTGAAACATCATGCAAGTCTTGTGACAAAATATCAGAGCCAATCAAATAAATATATTCAGGCTGATCGTTGTGCAATGAGTCCACCCGACCAATCATGTCAATATTTAAATTAGCGACTGTGTTCGCTAGGGGATAGATGGGGTTGTCTGTATAGTATTTTGAGCCTAAAAGACCCTTTTCTTCAGCTGAAACATGTAAAAATAAAATCGATCGTCTTGGGCCATTCCCATCTTCTTTTGCTTCGATAAATGCTTCTGCAATTTCCATCATAGCAACAGTTCCAGACCCATCATCATCAGCTCCGTTATTGATTAGCCCATCTTCAATACCGATATGATCTAAATGCGATGTTATCACCAAAACTTCATCCGACTTGTCTGATCCTTCAATATATGCCAACACATTGTAGCTATCAATCGAATCCCCTTGTCTATCAGTGACTGTCATATTTTGAAAATATGAACCATCTGTAGATCCACCAGAAACGCCAGTGGATTCATAATAATCTTTTAAAAAGTTGATTGCTAGGGTTTCCCCTTCTGTTCCAGCTTCACGACCCATGAATTCATCAGAAGCATAGGTATAGAGGTGTGTTTTTAACTCCTCTTCAGTAATGCTTGCGGCATAATCAACAACTGTTTTTTGTGCTTCGGTTGCACAAGAAAAAATAATATAAAGTAAACTGACATAGAGTAGATTTTTCATAATCAAAGTTGTTTTAAGAACTTAAATGTATTAAAATCAAATTATATTTGATTGCAAATCGCATCCCAAAGTTCAATCCTGCTTTTGAGAGCTCGTTTGGCACCCAGAGTTGCTTCATCTTTTTTCAATGGGTCGCCCTCACATAATTCATCAATCATTTGTAGCGCCATGGGTCCATGCTCGTCTCCATCGATTTCAATATGACGCTCTAGGTAATATACCAAAGTATTTGCACCCGAATGCCCTTTTTCACTCAGCTCGCGAACAATGGAAATAAACATATCAGGAATCAAGTCTTCTCGACCATAGGTGAATACACCAGCAACAACATGAATGGGATCATTTTCGACACAGTCCATTGTTCGTCGAACAAAATGTATGGCAGCCTGACTCGCACTTGAACTAACAATTGCCTTTTCCCAGGTTTCTCCAAGTTCGAGTTGTTGGATAAAAGATTTTATTGCACTTGTGTCAGCACCAATGTCTTCCATCGCTTTGATGTAAAGTTCAAAGTGACTAGTGGCATTGCCATTTTGATCGACATCACTTTCTTCTCCAAATACGATTTCGTTGATCAACCTTCGTGTAACTGGATTTCCAACTGGTGTCCAAGGGATCGATGCGCAAGTGAGATCTAGTTGCAGTCGCTTTAGCAACGACATAAAATCCCAAACTGCAAATACGTGGGTTTCCATAAAACGCTGAATTGCGTATATAGAGTTCATGGCGTTGTAGATTGGGTGATTGATTAAAGCAGAACGGTACTCATCAAGTTGAGATTTAGTTTTTATCATTGTTTTTAATTTTTCTTTTTCGGTCGTAAAATTACATAAAATCCTGTCGATTACCTAAGCTAAAATGCAGTACAATTCTGTACATTTGAAATATGGAAACGCCTAAAATCATCGAATGTTCTAGAGATGCAATGCAGGGCATAAGATCTTTTATTCCAACCACTGAAAAGGTGAATTATCTTCAGTTTTTGCTTCAAGTTGGTTTTCATTCCCTCGATTTTGGTAGCTTCGTTTCCTCAAGATCAGTTCCGCAAATGCGAGATACAGCAGACGTGCTTAATCAACTTGACTTGTCTGACACCAAAACCAAACTCTTAGCAATTGTTGCAAATTTGAGAGGAGCAGAAACAGCACTTAATTTTGAACAAATTCAATATATAGGATTTCCATTTTCGATTTCAGAAAATTTCCAAATGAGAAACACACACAAAACGATTTTGGAATCCTTAAAAGTTCTTGAAAAAATTAAAGAATTTACAGATAAATTAAATAAAACATTGGTCGTGTATCTTTCAATGGGGTTTGGTAATCCGTATGGAGATCCATGGAGTGTAAACGTTGTTTTGCAATGGGTGGAGCGTCTGGCATTGATGGAAATCGAAATTATTTCCCTTTCAGATACAATAGGGCAGGCAGTACCATTGGACATAAGTAATTTATTTTCATTGTTAATCCCAACATTTCCTGCAATTGAGTTTGGTGCACATTTTCACACTCATCCAAATAGTGGATATGAAAAAATTTCTGCTGCTTTCAATTCTGGTTGCCGACGATTTGATGGTGCGATACTGGGCATTGGCGGCTGTCCAATGGCTGGCAATTCTTTAGTTGGAAATTTCCCAACTGAAAAGCTTTTAACTTTCTTTTCTTCTCGTGATATAAATACTGGAATCAACATCACAGCTTTTGAGTCTTC
>CACOXF010000042.1 GCA_902631125.1 uncultured Bacteroidota bacterium | reverse complement strand
TTTATAAGAAGCACCAGCTCCTATGTCTCTAAGATGAAATCCATCACTATAGCTAAATGCAGCAGCAATATCATAATTAGTGACAGTAGTCATTGGGGAATTTTCATAAGGCGACCAAATTGATGCTAAAGATTCTGCTCCTGGAACCGATTTGCTTTGGAATGTTGGAGTTGGATCTGCGGGGTCAAATGTTCCTCTTGTTGTTAATTCATCCTCTAAAGTAACATCATAAAGGGGAACCGTACCTGTGTTTTTAACTGTAATTGTGTAATTGATAGTATCATCTACATCGTTGTAGGTGTTCGTGTTTCCATCTGTATCGGTACTATCAACTACATCCGCTGTTTTAATAACTTCAATATCTTTTACAATATCAAAATTCACAACTGTAGGGTCATCCTCTTGAGTTGTAGTTGGGTCATCACTAACCTGTGAAATATCGTTATCAGCTGTTACTGTAACACTATTGGAATAACCACCTAAATCCATCTCAGAATCCAAGATAGTTTTTGTGAATGTTAGTGTAAGTGTCTGTCCCGGATCTAATGAGCTAAAATTAAATTCATTTTTGAATTCTGCCTGCTCACTTGTCTGATCTTGCTCAGAAAACTTATAAGCCGAATATCCATCAGTATTATATTCTATTCCCGTCCAGACCTGATCCATCCATTTGGACGCTGTTGTATTATTATCATCAATGTTAAAAGGTACTGCCCAATTCTTCGTTGATAAGAGATTATCTTTTATGAAGTCATATTCTTCCAGGGTATTTGGACTGAATAAATATGCCCCTAAACTCTCTGCGTATGCCTTGTGCTGAGCTAAATTTTTTATATGTCTTATAAAAAAGTAGGAGTGTCCATTGTAATGCCCAATTAGTATTGGCTTATTGGGCGGTCCAAGCCATCTTAAGTCAATAATACCGTTGTTTTTGTCTCTTTCTTTTACCAACCCTAAATACCAGTAATAATTATCACTAGATCTTCCATCAAACCAATTATACTCCGCCAAGGTTTCAAGTTGAGTGAAGAATGCATGTGGATTTCTTGTATGTGTGCCTACATAGTAGCTGGGCTGTTGGTCGAAATCAAGAAAACGGCTATAATAATATTCGAATTGCTGAATTTGATTATCTTCCCACCAATAACGAGCATTTCTAAGTCCATTATCATAAGTACTCAAATGTTCAGACCAATAACTAGTACTATAAACCATGTAACTACTTCCACCTGTAAACATCGAATCTTCAATTTCAAAGGTTAAGTATCTATTGGTTTCTCCTGTCTCTGAATAAAGTTTATCATTACTCATATTTATCGTAAAATAATCTTCATCGTCAGTTTCTTGTGCAGAGTTGAATAATTTATCATATACCCAGTCTTGAGCACTTAAACTTTCTTTTGATGGCCCACCGTCAAGTGAATTAATTATTCCTGGATACTCAATAATGGCTGGCGATTGATAAGTTAGAGGAGTTGGTAAATATTTTTCTGAGTATGCACCACTACTTCTATTTGAGTTTAATCCTAACCTAACGCCTGGATAAGAGCTGGGACTATTCCAATTAGAATTGAACCAACGAATATTATTTGAAGGATTATTAGATAAATTGACTGTCTCTTTAGGGTTATCATAATTATCTGTTCCGTCATTTAAAACATAAGTAGTGGCTCTTTGTGATTTTTCAAGTTGAAGACCCCAAATATTTATTTCCCCAGTTGTAGGGTCACTAATTGCTTTAGGTAAAACAATTCCAAAACGTGGGTTAGCTATAGTTCCTATATTACTATTGCCATTAACATCTGTATTATTCGAAGGATTATAAGTAATATTACTAGTAGTAAAGGTGAATTGATATCTTTTGAATTGATCACTATCAACAATTAGGTTGTCAGACTTAAATGAATTATTAATTATATCATCTGTACTTCCATGAGTAATTTGGGCATTCCCGTCATAAGCGAATAAATTAAAGTTTGAATCTTCAGTTAACGCATTTGGTTTTCTAGCGTACACTGAAAGGGTATATGTGGTATTTGGTTCTAATTTATACCCTCCATTATTCAAATCATTACCACTAGAAGAATTAAAAAATATGTGATCTTCAATGTTAGTTGCGTTTGCTCTATTTAAAGTAAGACCATGAACTCTGTTAGTGCCTGTCTGAGGCCCCCAATCTGAATCAAATTTACCTGTGGATATTAGGCCTACACCCTTACCATTATGCGTATTACTCGGATAAACGTAAACTGAAATATTTTCAGGATAATCGTAAGTGATTGTCCCATAGCTATTAAGACCATAAGATTGATGGATTTCTGAAAGATGGTCTGAGTGGTAAACGTAGTTTGTGTTGATTGGAACCTGAGAGAATTCGGGATTTGAAATTAGATCTCCATTTGCATCTGAAAGAGTATCTTGGATATCAAGTCCTGTGATTGTCTGAGTACCAGTGTTTGTAATATCAATTGTAAATGTTACTTCATCGCCAGTATTTGTATATCCATCACCATCCTTATCACTAACGTCTGCCACTTTTGTCACATCGATTGAGCTTGTACTATTTAGTTCTGTTTCAACTGGATTTTCTAATGTTTCAGTGATTGTAATATCTCCTTCAGAAACACTCGTTTCAGGTTTAACCATAGTGGCTGTAACCGTAACCTGGTTGGATAAAAGGTCTCCAGCATCGATATCTGCTTGAGTAACTGTATGTTGAGTTGTATATATTGCGGTGTGCTCTGGCGATAAAATCGCATCACAATTTAAACTGGTAAATAGTGAATCACTACCTCCTTCAATATCGGCTGCGACCCACTCTTTAACGTCATACGTTTTTGACATGTAAACAATAACTCTTTCTTTTTGGGGCGTTGTTTTCCAACGAATCGTTCTACCAGTGTGATCATACTCAAACTGTGGATAAGACCTGTCGTATATATCAGTACATCCAAAATTATTCGTGGATTTTCTATATTCAGTAGATCCACAGTCAAGATCATTTAATTGAGAACTACTAGGAATCACATAAAAATAAAGGTCCCTATCATAATTAGCTAAGGCATTATATGAAGACTCAAAATATTTTAATGTTCCCCAGTCAGTCTCATATTCATTATATCGAGTTTGATAACTACTTGTTCCATGAAAAAAAGTATTCCACCAGACAAACTCCTTTTCAGGATTAGAGGACTCAATATCAAATTTATATATACCCTGGGCTACCCATCCATGTTTTATTGTATAGGTAACTCCTTCAAAGTTAAATGTCTCTGTTTCAATAACTCCGTCATTTTTGTTTCTTTGATTAAACCGGACATTGAAAAAATTTCCGGTTGGATCAGATATAGACCCGACACTTCCAGTTTCTGGTGGATGATAAATTCTAAAATGGCCATGGCCATATTGGTTGACTACATTATCCAAATTATCATTACCTAAATCATTCCAGTAACTTCCATTACTATTATCATTCATGTCTTTAGTAGGACTGCCGCCCAGTTGATACCCATTTGGATTTCCAGTATTCCCTTTTGATATATAACCAGGGCACTGTGGATCTATTGGTTGATTTGTAGGAGCTAACTCATCTAAAAAGGTGGTTTGTAATTCAAAACTTATAGCCTGATTAGAGAGAGTATCATTAACAACTATATCTTTTAAAGGTTCTAAAGAATTGTTTACAACCCTAATCTCGTAATTGATTACATCCCCAACATCAACAGTGGTGTTGCCATCGTTTTGCGTTATAGTAGCTGTTTTTGTAACAAGCATAGATGGATTAAAACAACCCGCATCAAACTCTTCTTCTCTATAGTCTAATATGCCATTATTGTCAAAGTCATCAGGAATAGTATATCCATCTGTACCGCTACTAATTTTACCGAAGCTATCTACAGTGTAAGGAGCATCGCCCAAAATTCCATCTCTATCAGCTACCAGTGTGCTGTCTGTGTATCCTGCTTCGCCCGTATCAAAACATCCATCACCATCTGAGTCAAGTTGGAAAGCATCAATGACCCCATCGCCGTCTGAATCAATTATTGTAGCTCCAAATACGGGATCATGAATTGTATCAAAATCTGTATCAACAAATGCTGAATCATTGAAATCCAACATCCCATCTAAGTTTGTATCAATAGCTTCGAAGCCTGCTTCAACTACATCATAAATTCCGTCGTTATCAGAATCTAGATCTAAGTGGTTTGGAACACCATCTCCATCAATGTCACCGTTACAGCTTTCCTGATGATCAAATACAATGGCATCTAAGTGAATTGAAACAGGATTGTCAGCATCATAAGCAGAAAACAAGATTGCTAATTGGGTTGTTTCAGAGTCTGTGGTAAAATTAAATGACTCTTCGCTCCATGATGAGCCTGGTGTGAACGTCTGGCTTATTTCAAAATCAGAGTTCATTGACTGTAACTGCAATAGCGTTTCACCTCCAGGCTGATAACCTCCATTTACATCAAAATAAATTACCCCTGCTCTTTGGACAAAACTTACTGTATAATCTGAGTTTGGTGTTACGTTCTCAATAACTACAATTCTATCAAAACTAGTTGTTGCGTCGTGAGAAGACTCATCCCAATAACTCAAATCATTTTCTCCTGCTCCTTGTAGAAGCTGAATAAATTTTCCATAGTTTTTACCTTGACTATCGACATAAGGTTGATATAAGTTTGTACCTGACCAAATTTCACCATCACTATTTACTGAAGAAAATGGTGGAGCAATACTTGGCTCCATAAACTTATCCATACTATTATCAGGGAAATAATTATTTCCTGTATAATTGTCAAAAGAGTCTCCATCTAAGCTAAACGAGAAGCAAGCTTCTATCTCATCTAAAATTCCATCATTATCATCATCTAAATCCAATGTATCAGGGATTCCGTCACCATCAGTGTCAGCAGATAGAGGAACAAATGCTGGATCATCTACCTCTGGGGTATTCGGGTCATCACTTAAATCTCCTAAATCTGGTCTTGAAGTATCTGGATTTCTTTCAGAATTTCCAATAAACGAAATACTGTTATAAATGCCTCCTGAATTAATATCACCAGTGGTGATAGTATGTTCCATTATATGGGTTTCTACCTCTCCAACATTTAAAACATATGGCTGAGCAGTATTTACATTATTCCCTGTTTGGGATTCAAGTACTAAAGACGGAGGAGTAATAGGGACATTAAATCCATTATACATAACGTCTGTATAATTGGAATCTAATGTTATTACATCTGCCCCAGTATTTATAATTTTTATTGTAAACTTAACTGTGTCTCCTTCGTTTACTCCCGCGGTTCCGTTATCATCAATATACTCCCCTGTTTTTTCAACTTTAAATGATGGTAGATCACCGATGTATAATACTGTTGGGTCATCAGTAGTATTGCCATCACTGTCATCCCCATCATCACTTACATCACTAGTAACTTCATTTCCTCCGTAATCTTCAGAAATTGCGGTTAATGAATTAGAGAGTCCCTTGGAAGTAACATCCGCCGCCGTAATAGTATATTTTGCTTGATAAATGGCAAGATCACCATACTCCAAATAATTTTCAAAAGAAGTAGTAGATGTATTCCCGTCCTTATCAAGAGTCTCAATATATTCAATGTACTTAACTGGGTTTGTGTTTGGTACAGCATCGTATTGAAGATCAGAGCTTGAATCGAAGTTTTGGAATGAGTCTTCAAACTTAAAATTAACAAGAGAAATGTTACCGGTGTTTTCTAATACTATTTTATAAGTTAAGATTTCTCCCGCATCATACTTCCCATCATTTGCTTTTGAAGGGTCTCCTCCACCATCGTCCTGATGATTAATAATTGTTTTTGTAACCTCAATAAGTGGGTTAGGAACGATTATTATCTCTGTTGGATTCTGGCCTGTATCATTCGGACCTGTATCACCATCATCAGAAATATCTGAAATTAATGTTCCAGCTCCCACTGCATCTACTGTGACACTATTTACAAGCCCCCCAGTGTCAATTGTAACTTGGTCAACTTCATAGGTAGCTGTATATAAAATTGACTCCCCTGGACCAATTGATTCAGGTGAAACCGTTGTAGATGGACCTACTAATTCCGAGGTCAAATCTCTGGGGTTAACTGGGTTTTTGTCATTAAAAGTTTCTGTAAAAGTGAAGCTATCAACAGTTACATCCCCCGTGTTATTTATTGTAATGTTAAAAGTGATTACCTCACCTCTATCAACATAGCCGTTGTTGTTATCGTCAGCCCATTCCCATTCCTTAATAACCTCAATTGAGGGACTTTGTGGAATTATAACTTTTGTAACATCACTATCATCCCCATCAGTATTGTCTCCATCATTACTTGTTTTTGAAACATCTGTACCTATAGTAGATTGTGCATCTAAAGAAGCAGAGTTAGATATTTCACCCCCATTAACAGCATCTTGAGAAACTGTATACCTAGCTTCCCAAACCACAATATCTCCAGGAGCTAAAACAAGCTCACTTGAATTAGAAGTTTCGGTAAATTTTTTCAAAAATTGTGGGTATCCACTATCTAGGGATAGAGGATTTCCAGAACTAGTGATTGTGTCAGTTGGAGCGTCAGGAATATTTAAAATTGTGTTTCCAGTATTCTCAATTTTAATGTAATAAACAAGCTCATCGCCAAAGACAGGAACGATACTTGGTTGAGAAATTTCAAATAATGTACCCATGCCAAGTTGACTTGGACTATATGTATATAGGCTTGAAACTGGTGCATGAGTAATTTGTCCGGAGTTAACTAGTGCATCTACAGTAATCTGAGTGAATGAATTGACACTGCCATTTCCGGGTGCTCCTGAGGTTGTTACCAAATAATTGTATTCATTGCCGTCTTCTGTTTGGCTAAACCTTAGTGGGAATCCTGAATTTGAAGAATCTGATTGTTTGAATTTATATGTTTTACCCCTTTCTAGAGTTATATTTGATTTTACTTGACCGTCCTGACTGTATATAAATTTACCTGCAGAAACTGTTACATCATAAACAATCGGAGTAGGGCTTGACTCCTGAGCAACCATGAGATATTTTGTAATCTCAAAATCAGCATTTTCATTAATTACAAAAGTGGTATAATCCTGATTGACTGGTTCATTATCGAAAAGGTCGCTATCTGTACTTCTTGCCGTTTTTGACTCGTCTAACAAATCAACATATGTAACATCTAAGATATTTCTTACTCCTCCGTAATCTTTAATTTCTTGGGTAATCGTTAGTACTGCCTGGTAAACTGCGGTATATCCTGGAAGTATTTTTGTGTTATCAATGATTTCATTTCCACTGATATTTACATCTTTTATATATACAATTTCATTGTTATTATCATACTCTAAATCTGTACATGTAGTCGGATCAGGACAGCTTATAAAATCTAAAGTGTCTGTAAAAAAATCATCCCCTACAGGCTTGTATATAGAAACATTTCCTGTGTTTTCAAGTCTAATTGAATAAACAAGTGTTTCGCCAACATCTGGTAGGCCATTATTATTCGCATCTATATGGGAAACGTCTTTTTTAACATCAAGATTTAAAGTTTTAGCTATAGGAACTTCTGTTGGATTTTTAGCAGGGGATGCCAATTTGTTTATATCATCAGATTGATAAGTAACATTATCATATTCAACAGTAAATGTATTTGAAACCCCTCCGGCATCAACTGCATCTTGAGTAACAGTGTAACTAACTGTATATCTTGACTTTTCGCCGACCTCTAATGTCCCCTCTGGCGAAGTGGACCCAGATGCAGGTGTGATTATACCATTATAAGTAACACTGCCTATTGGCAAACTTGTGGGAGTTTCAAGACCAGAAAGAATGTCATTTGTTGTTATGTTTTCTACCTTACTGTTTCCAGTGTTTTCAATATTAATTGTAAAAGTGATTATTTCACCTACTCCTGGGTTGGAAACGATATTAGCTGATTTAACAATATTAAAATCATTTTGAATTGTTATGTAAACTTTGGTTTTATCCCCTGAGGTGTCTCCATCTAGATCATTTCCGTCATCACTAAGTTCAACAGAAATTGATTTTGTTGTGGTTCCGTCAAGATAATCCCCTGTAACAGTTATTTGATTTTCAATAAATTGAACTGCTAGGTTACCCTCTATAATTTCATCTGAAAGTGTGTAATCATCAGATGTAATTGTATGAGTTGCAGAGAAAGTTAAAATCTCACCTACTAATAATGTATATTTTGTTGAGTCGTTTGGATCTACAATTTCTGTAGAGGTTCGATTTATGTTTGATGATACATAAGACATTGTAGGAGATGTCAGCGGGTCACCTCCAGAGTAATTCATAGCATCAGTAATATCCATATTAAATACACTAACGTTTCCAGTATTTTCTATGGTAATTGTATATTCAATAGTATCTCCCGGATCAGGACTTCCCACAACTCCTGATGTTGTATTATCTACATATCTTCCAATTTTTGTGGCCTCTACAGCACCATCAATTTCAAATGAATAATCTGTACGATCGCCAATAACCCCACCAGGTTTGTCACTAAATTGTTCTACATCTCTGACAAAATTCCCTAGGCTTTGAGCTGAAACCTTTGCGCTGTTATAAAGTGTTGCTATACTTTGATCAAAAACGGATTGCTGAATGACATATTCAACTGTAAATGTTTTTTCTTCTTCAATAGCTAAACTTATAGGGGTTGAGTATGAGTGGGTAACTGCAGATGTAAGGTCAGCGATAACATTGGATGGGTCAGAATCAGACTCATGATCATATATTGTATCCTCAACAAGTAGGTTGCTTAATGATACTTGCCCATCATTTTTAACTGTTATTGTATAAACAAGTTTATCCCCAACACCAATTTCTCCATCATTATTCACATCCTGTTGAGCAACTTCCTTTAAAACACTCATTGACCTTACAGCTGACAAAGTGGTTACAGTAAAATTGTCCTGGTCTAAATCTGCATCATAATCTGCATCATCTGGATCTTCGGAAAGATCAGTAACAATAATGCCACCTTCTCCTCCACTTCCTGTGGGGCTTGTTCCTGAAACTGTAATTTGATTTTGTACTTCCCCTGAGCTTGCTGCCAGTTCGGTAATTGTATAAGAAACTTCGAAAATCGCTCTATTTCCAGGTGCCAAAGTTCCAGCTGTTGATGTGTTTTGATCTTGTGAAACAACTAAAGTAATGTCTGAAAGGTCATTTACTATAGAGTTTCCATATCCATCATTAAAGTTTTCAGTAAAATCCCAATCAATTGGAACTCCATTATTATCTTTTGTTTTTGATATATCTAAAGTTACATTTCCAGTGTTTTCAACTTCAATAGTATATAAAATTTCATCTCCTATACTATTCCCCCCCGTTGGCAAACTTGCACTTTTTTTGACTCTAATTGAGGGGTCTTGAACAGTTTCTGATTCAACACATAAATCAGATGAAGTGTTTTCGGAAATAACCACACTTGTATCGTTTGCATTGGAAGCTTGGACTTCTCCTAAACAGTTTTTAACACCCCCTCCATCAATTGTTTCTTGATCAACAATAATGTAAGCAGTATATGTGGCTTTCTCACCAACCAATAAAACTCCTTGTTCAGAGCCCTGATCACTTATCACAAGGACAGGAAGTCTAGGGGTTGAGTTTTGTATGTTTAATATTGTAAGTCTATCTGTGGAGCCATATAAACTTGTAATCTCATCATCAAACATTGTGATATTTGTAAGATCCGCCGACCCGTCATTATAAACCTCAACAGTCCAACTCCAGATTTCTCCAACTACTGGCTCACCTTGATACCAATTTGGATCCTCATCTCCATCGGGAAAAGGTGGATACAAACGTTGTGAAGGAATATCAGCAACTTTTGTTACTACCATTGAAGTGATTTCATCTCCAATAGAGGTTACATTAGGATCTCTAATTATGTCCCCATGAGTATTTCCGTCTGAATCATCTCCATTATCACTGTAATCTAATTCATTATCAGTTTGCCCCCCAGAACTTCCGACTGCTTCTACATATAACTGAACTGTTCCAGCTGTTGCAGCAGAATCAAAAGTATATGTAGCGGTGTACTTAGCAGTTTCACCAACACTTAAAATCCCTTCAGCTGATCCGCCTGTGTCTACAAAAGTTAGTGTTAAACCATTTTCTGTATATGATGACTCTCCAACGCCTTGGAAATTGCTTTTTAATGTTAAGCCAGATATTGGACTAGTTGAAATATTCTCAACCTCTATTGTATATTCAATTGTATCTCCTGCGTTAACAGTTAGGGAATTATCATTGTCAAGTGTATTGCTATAAGATGTAACTTCAATAGATGAGGGTTCAAAGAAATCAAAGGCATTACCCATACCATTATGGATAGTACAATAATAATAAAGAGAAGAAATGGATGAATCTGAGGGAACTGTTAAGTCAAAATAAGAACCGGCAGAGCCAACCGTTCCATATTTTTCATATAAACTGGGCTGAGTTCCTGAATTTGGAGAGGTTCCAAAGCGTAAAGGGTGTCCTCCAAGACTATTGTCCGAGGTATCGAATCTATATGTTTTCCCTTTTTCAATTAAAATAACTGGAGCTTCTTCGCCATTAATAAAATATTTAAGGCCTGATTGGGTAACTGTAAAGGTTTGGTCCTGTGCAAACAGGGAAAACGAGAAAAGAAAGAAAAAGGTAATCGAAACCAGGAAATATATGAGGGTCGTTATTCCTGTAGTCAAAACCGAGTGGTGTGGCTTTAACAGTTTTAATAAAGTAACCTTTTTTAAAGAATTTATTTGATTTCTCAAATTGTTTTCTGGTTCATTTACTGTACATGTAAAGTTAGAAACAAGAAAAAGGGTTTTTGAATGACGGTTGGTTGAGGTTATTAACAATTTTATTAAAATACCAGGGTAGATGCATCTGCAATTGTTAATAACTCAAAAAAGCTGCCTATTTATCTTATTTTCAGTAAAATAAAAAATAGTATGGGGCTATTAAAACAATTAATTATTATTTATCGTTAATATATAATTATTATCCAAATCGATTGTAATATTTGTGTTTTTTCGCGCTTTTGTATTCGATAAAATCAAATATTTAGTGATTTTTCATGTACTCTTAGTCTATATATCAAAATTGAAGTGATTATTTTATAGATTATAAAAAAATGTTGGATAGACTAATTCTACACAGCTTACTGGTTCATAAACACAGAGCAAAAAAAACACCCCGAAAGGTGTTTTTAAAATTTGACTAGAAAGTCTTATTCCTCAGCAGTTTCCTCACGCGTTGGTGGCGTAGCGGAATAAACAAAGAAACGATCAACTTTACCATCTTTGATTTCTGCATCTATCATCTGCAAAGTGACTTTTTCTTCCCCTTCAATCGTTTCAGTTACCCTGTGGCCAGCAATAATCCACTCTGCACCACCTGGAACCGATTCATAAGGCATTGCCCAATACGCATCCCACTTTGGGTTTGCATTAGCAAACCAACCTTCAAGTAGTCCTGCTTGCTCCTCTTTGGTGCGAATCTCTGTACCATCTGGACCTAATATATATATAGAATCAGCGCTCATAGATTTGATCGCTTCTATATCACCATTGTTGTGTGCATCTAAATAGTTGGTCCAAATTTCAGTTATCTCATCCGAACCAGTGATAAATGTCTCTTCAGGAAGTGGGGTAAAAAACCCAACGCCCTTTACTTCTTCTGCAGGCATCGCACAGCCCGTTAAGGCCAGTACAAAACCAAAAATTATAGTGTTTCTCATTGTTTGTCTATTTTGATATAAATTTTATGCAATAAAGGTAAAACTTTGTAAAAATTTTTGGATTAACAAAACGTAACTTTTTTTAACTTTTTTTCCAAAAACTTTTTTACTGAAACCCAAATTTTATTAATTAACCTCATAATC
>CACOXF010000041.1 GCA_902631125.1 uncultured Bacteroidota bacterium | reverse complement strand
TATGCTGCCTTTGATGGTCGTGATGATCTGAACGGGGTTTGGACCTCCCCCACAGGAATTGGCTCATGGACTAGAATTTCGGAAAATACCACAACCGTTGGTTGGGAATCTGCTGGTAGAATTGTACTTGGGGCAGCGCCATCAAATGAAAACATAATTTACGCCCTTTTCAATAACGGTGACGGTGATAATGACGGTGAGTTTATTGAGGCAGATCTGTGGATGTATAATGCTGAAACTGCAATTTGGACGGATTATTCGACTAAGTTACCGGACGAGCCTGGTGGAGATCTAAAAGGAAATGACCCATTTGCCATACAAGGAGGATATGATTTGGTTGTTAGTGTAAAACCAGATGATGAAAACTTTGTCACTATTGGGGGGACAAATGTTTATAAAATTGAAAACATTGTCAATGATTCAATATTTACAAGAATAGGGGGATATGCCAATAATACTAATTATGCGACTTATGATGTGGGCGGAGTTAAACATCACCCTGACATCCATGTACTGGCTTATGATCCAAATAATTCGAATATTCTATTTTCTGGCACAGATGGAGGTGTTCATAGTACCACGAACATCGCTGTAGAAGAAGTGGCTTGGCAAAGTCTAAATAACAATTACATAACCTATCAATTTTATCACATTGCAATCGATCCAAAGCAAGGAAGTAATTTTGTTATTGGTGGGACGCAAGATAATGGGACAAAATATGGCGGAACAGATGTAGGCTTATCAGACAACACATCAATGAATCACTATTACGGAGGAGATGGTGTCGCAGTTGGTATAGCTAGAAGGGGACAAGATAACAACACCATTCAACTTTATTTTGGGAGTCAAAACGGAAATTTTAGAACTAATGTACCGGATTTCAGATCTATAACTCCTGACGGATCTGACAGTCAATTTGTGACGTACTTTTACCTAGATCCAGATAATACGGAACAATTATATTACGCTGGAAAATCCACTTTATATAAAACAAATGACGGAGAAAATATAACTTCTTCTACTTGGGATAATTTAGGCACTTTGACAAGCGGTGAATTTCTGAAAACTTTTGCAACCACGAGGGGAGCTTACGATACGGCGTCAAGTTATTTATTAATTGGAGGTGATAAAGGCGGAATATATAGACTTAATGACCCTAAAAATGCCTCAGCAATTAGCGACGCAGTTAACATAACACCTAGCCAGGCATCAACAACAGATGGTACAATTGTTAGTGGGCTGGCGATTCATCCGACAAATCCTGATATTGTTATGGCTGTTTATGGGAACTATGGGATCAACAATATCTTTATTACCGAAAATGCTACTTCCAATACTCCTGCATGGTCTTTAGTAGAGAACAATTTAAACGCACATTCAATACGATCAGCCGCAATAGTATCATTAGAAAATGAAGATATCTATTATGTGGGAACAGGAAGAGGGTTATACGCATCGAGTGACCCCATAAACAATGACTGGGAAATTGAAGGCGCAAATGAAATTGGGTTTGCCGTAGTGAGTGGTTTGGTACTTAGGCCATCTGACAATAAACTCTTAATTGGAACACATGGCAATGGGATGTTTGAAACAACAGTTTCAGGAACGTTGTCTATTGTTGACAATCAATTAAGTGCAGCAAAATTTACCCTTTTTCCAAATCCCGTATTGACAGAACTAAATATAAAGTTTAGCAATAGTCATGTCAGTGAAAAAATGACGTATGAAATTTTAGATATCTCAGGGAAGCGAGTGCTAACTGGACTCACAGAAAACAACAAAGTAAATGTAGCGTCTTTAAAACCTGGAATATATATTTTTAGCTTACCCACAAATTATGAAAATAAATTTTTGAAATTTATTAAAAAATAATAATGAAAATTATTATTGTAACATTGATACTATTTAGTGGGATATCCTGTTCAAATAAATATGTGTTTGATAAAAACCCTGAAGTAAAAATTTCCAAAGCCTATTACAAAAAATGGGTCTCAGGAGTGAGAGGTGGCGGTTCTGGCTTTATCATCTTTATAAATCTCAAAAAAGATTACAACCTTGAAAAAGAAAATATAAAATTACTAAATGTATATTTTAATGGTGGTAATTGTAAGTTGAAAAAACAAACTAAAAGCTTATACCAAGGTTATATTGCATCAACAAATAACACCATTGATATAGAACTAGACCGCTTACCAAAAAAAGTTAAGAAACGAAATCTAGAACAAGAAAAAATACCATTTAATCTTTCTAAAGGTGAGGCTGTTTTGTGTTTTATTAAAAACGGTAAGAAGCGTTATCAAAAAATCAACTTGAAAGAACAACAATTAAAAAACATCCCAATGTAATTTAGTTTATAATTGGCGATATTTATAGTTGTTTAAATTTAACCTAGTTTATTTCGAAAACAGATTACTTTGACTACTACTAAGCTCCTCGTGATGTCAATTAGTTTTTATATTGGAATCTTAAGAACTTCTTTATCCGAGCACCTTTGCTCTGGTAAAAAGATTACAACTTTCTATAAAGATAAATTAGCTACCTTTAGGAAATGAAGAATCGACTTGAGAAACTCTTATGGAACGTCCGATACGTGACATTACTTGCAGTAATTCTTTCAATTATTTCGTCAATTTATCTTATGATCCTTGGAAGTTGGGATATTATTGAAGCAATACTATTTTATAATCCACTCATTGATTCCTCTATTTCTGAAAACAGTGAACTCCTTTTTAAAATTATCTCCTCCATTGATTTGTTTTTAATTGCAATCGTTTTATTAATTTTTGGTTTTGGTATATATGAACTTTTTGTTAGTGAAATTGATTTTACAAATTCAAAATTTAAGGATTCAACTTTAATTGTTCGTGATTTAGACCAATTAAAAAACAAAATTATCAAGGTCATAATTATCGTTTTAATTGTAAAGTTTTTTGAAAAAATACTAAAGTACTCCGAGAGTTTTTCATCTACAGTTGACATCCTCTACTTTGGATTGTCAATCCTTTCGATTTGTGTAGGTTATTACCTGCTAAATAAAAAATAAATTTCTTTTTTCTAAGGCTTCCGAATATTTACCACAAGATCTTGTATGTCTTTACTGGGTGCTGGGGTTTGTCGACTTACCACAAGTGTCACAATAAAGTTAGCAATCATGGCAATGCTTCCGAAGCCCTCTGGCGAGATCCCAAACCACCAATCGGTCTTGGTGCCTCCGCCAAACCAACCAAACTTAAACTTGAGCATATAAAACAGCATAAGAAATACCCCCACAAGCATACCACTTATAGCGCCCTCCTTGTTAATGCGTTTGGAAAATATTCCCAGTAATATGGCTGGGAAAAACGACGAAGCTGCTAGTCCAAATGCCAAGGCTACTGTTGCTGCTACAAAGCCAGGTGGGTTTATCCCAAAATATCCAGCCAGACAGACTGCTCCAGTTGCAGCGAAACGTGCGGCGATAAGTTCTCCTCTTTCAGATATCTTGGGCATCACCATTTTTTTGAGTAGATCATGTGATACTGCTGATGAGATCACTAGCAATAGTCCTGCTGCTGTGGACAGTGCTGCTGCCAATGCTCCTGCTGCTAGCAAGGCAATCACCCAATTTGGAAGCTGTGCGATCTCTGGATTTGCAAGTACCATAATATCTGCATCAACTGTCAATTCGTTGGTTGTTGTGTTAGCTGTGTATTGAATCAGGCCATCTTCGTTTTTATCTGTAAAGCCAAGCAGACCTGTGGTCTCCCATTTGTCAAACCACTCTGGCATCTCCTCATAGGGTTGGTTGCTTACTGTCTCTATAAGGTAGATTCTTGAAAACACAGCAATCGCTGGTGCTGTGGTGTAGAGAATAGCGATAAACAACAGTGCCCATCCAGCTGACTTTCGTGCATCACTGACTTTCTTAACTGTAAAGAAGCGAACGATCACGTGTGGAAGTCCTGCTGTTCCGACCATCAGTGCCATGGTGATGCAAAACACATCCAACATCGATTTGCTCCCTGAGGAGTATTCATGAAAGCCTAGTTCCCTGTGTAAGCCGTCAAGCTTATCCAAAAGATATACCCCATCTGTACCACTCGATCCAAAGCCGAGTTGTGGAATCAAATTGCCTGTGACTAGAAATGAGATATAAATCGCTGGGACCATAAAGGCAAAAATGAGTACGCAGTACTGCGCCACTTGGGTATAGGTGATGCCTTTCATACCGCCTAAAACAGCATAAAACAATACTATACCCATACCGATTAGAACGCCTGTTACTATGTTTACCTCTAGGTATCTTGAGAACACTACCCCTACCCCACGCATCTGTCCAGCGATATAAGTAAAGGAAACAATCAGTGCACAAAACACAGCTACTGATCGGGCGGTGTTGGAATAATACCTGTCTCCTATAAAATCAGGTACAGTGAACTTACCAAATTTTCTGAGGTATGGCGCTAACAGCAAGGCCAGTAGTACATAACCTCCTGTCCAGCCCATGAGATACACAGATCCATCATAGCCACCAAAGGAGATAATCCCTGCCATGGAGATAAACGAGGCTGCCGACATCCAGTCGGCTGCCGTTGCCATCCCATTGGCAATGGGGTGAACCCCTCCACCTGCAACATAAAACTCTTTTGTTGAGCCAGCACGCGACCAAATCGCAATTCCAATATATAATGAAAAACTAAGGCCAACTGCTATCCAAATCCAATATTGAAGTTCCATCGTTTATCTGTTTTGCGTTTGATCTAGTTTGTTCATAAGATAGATGTAGATGAAAATTATGGCAACAAACCCAAAAATAGATCCCTGCTGGGCAAACCAAAAGCCAAGTTTAAAACCCCCGATTTTAATGGTGTTTAACTGCTCTACAAATAAAATCCCACAACCAAATGAGACGATAAACCATAAACTCAAAAGGATACAGATATAGCGAATGTTTTTCTTCCAATAAGTGTTTTTCATAGGTGTAATAGTGAATTAGTTTCGTAAACGTTTGGCAGAAACTGCGAAAATAAAAATGATCAAATAACAAGGGATGAGTATATAATAACTCTCTTGTGCAGAGGTAGCCAAAGCATCAGCAGAAGACACTCCTGCCTCAATCAAAGTTTCTTTTCCATGATCAACCAATTGACCATATAGTGGTGGGATAATTGCACCCCCTGCGATAGCCATAATTAATAATGCAGATGCTGTTTTGGTGTGCCTACCCAAGCCCTCAAGTGTGAGTGGCCATACAGCAGGCCAAACCAAAGCATTGGCAATACCTAAGGCAGCAACAAATAAAACAGAAGTAAAGCCATCAGTAATTAATGTTAAAATACTGAAAATAATCCCCAAAAGAGCACTGATCCGTAGTGCCTTTTGTTGACTGATAAATTTTGGAATCAACACCACCCCAAGCGCATAGGTCGCAACCATTGCCATGAGGGTAAAGGTAGTAAAAAACTTGGCTGTTGAAGCAGAGATGCCCAGAGCAATCCCATAGGCAATGATAGAATCTCCAGCAATCACTTCAGCACCAACATAGACAAATAATGTTAGCATTCCAAGCCATAAGTGAGGGTATTGAAAAATTGTTTTTTGTGACTTTTCACTTGACTGTTCATTGTTTTCTAAGGCTGCGTCTACGTTTGGCAAAGGAGCCTTGCGCATCAGTAAGCCTAAGACAAATAATACAATCGCCATCATTACATACGGTTTATATACACTATCAGCCATTTGATCGAGCAATAAGGCTTTTTCACTCGCAGAAACACTGTCGAGTTGAGCGTTGACTTCATCGATACCTTTGAGAAGAATCGCGCCAAAAATGAGCGATCCCAAAGCACCAGCGACTTTATTGGCAATGCCCATGATGGCAATGCGTTGAGCACCACTTTCAATGGGACCAAGAATCGTGATGTATGGGTTTGCAGCAGTTTGTAGTATCGTCATTCCAGTACCTTGAATGAAAATTCCAGTCAAAAACATCCAGTAGGTTCTTGCTTCGGCAGCTGGAATAAAAACCAAAGCTCCTGCTGCCATTATAAAGAGTCCGATAGACATTCCTATTTTATATCCAACTTTCTGCAATAGATATGAGGCAGGTAGTGCCATGACTACAAAAGAAATGTAGGATGCAGAAGCAACAAGATATGACTGTGCTTCAGTAAGTTCATTAATGGTCTTCATAAAGGGAATTAAAGCTCCATTGACCCATGTTACAAAACCGAAAATAAAAAAAAGGCCTGCGATTATGGCAATCGCAATTTTGTTGTTTGTGTTGGTGTTCATTGGTTATTTTTTGTCAAGTTAAAAAATCGATTTTGAAACGTATTTTATATTTAAAATTGCAGCAAACTAATTTTATTTATATCAATTTAAAGTTTTTTAATTTATTAAATCTACAACTTAAGCATACAAATATGAAAATATCGCGTTCTATTTAGTGATATTTTAAATTGCAGTCAAAATGCAGCACCTTTTGATTCGATCCATTTGGTTGCAGAATTTATTTTTGATAAATGAAACAAACGACCCTATTCACAATCATGCTTTTGAGTGTTATTTTTGCATGTACAAAAAATAGTGCTTCTGAAAACACAGATTTAATTTTATATGTAAATCCATTTGTTGGCACGGGAGGTCATGGTCATACTTACCCAGGTGCTACAATGCCTTTTGGGATGATGCAACTTAGCCCTGACACAAGACTTGAGGGCTGGGATGGCTGTTCTGGGTATCACTACACAGATCAACATATATATGGATTTTCTCACACGCATCTTTCAGGAACAGGGATTTTAGATTATGGAGATGTCTTGCTAATGCCAACCAATGAAGTGGTTTTTAACAATGGTGCTGATGGAAAGAAAGGATATCGATCTTCATTTTCTCATGACAATGAGATAGCATCACCCGGGTATTATTCAGTACAACTAGATGACACAAAAATTGATGTCTCCCTAACCGTTTCAGAGCGCAGTGGAATTCATCAATATACATTCCCCGAGGGATCTGACCAGGTTGTAATGCTCGATTTGGTTCATCGAGATTTGGTAATAGACTCAGGTCTCGATTTGATCGATGAGGTGAATGTTAGGGGTTATCGATTTTCAAAAGCTTGGGCTAGAGATCAACGTATATTTTTCGATATGGTTTTTTCAAGACCCTACAAGGATGTGGTTATTGAAAACGATTTGTTGACTGGGAAGTCAGTGAGGGCTGCCTTTATATTTGAACCAATAGAATCGAATGAAGTTGAAATTCGTGTTGGAATTTCTGCTGTGGACCAAAGTGGAGCTTTGCAAAACAGAAAACACGAATTGGATGATAAATCCTTTGAGGATGTTCTTCAAATTGCTGAAAACACCTGGGAACAGCAGTTAAATAAAATTGTCGTGGAGACCTATGATGAAGAAGATAAATATAATTTTTACACTTCCTTGTACCACACGATGCTCGCACCAAATCTCTTTCAAGACGTTGATGGGCGATATAGGGGTATGGATATGAAAATTCATCAAGACGAGGAGACCGATTATTATACTGTTTTTTCGCTTTGGGATACCTACAGAGCCACGCATCCACTCTATACAGTAATTGATCAGAACAGAACAAATCATTTCATCCGTACGTTCATCAATAAATATGAAGAAGGTGGAATCATGCCTATTTGGGATTTGGCTGGAAACTATACAAATACGATGATTGGGTATCATGCTGTTCCTGTGATTGCAGATGCCTATCAGAAAGGGATAAGAGACTATGATGTTGCAAAGGCATTTGAAGCTATGAAACACTCTGCCACTCGTGATCATAATGGTTTGGAGAGCTATAAAAAAAATGGTTTTATTCCAGTTGAAACCGAATCAGAGTCTGTTTCAAAAACACTTGAATACGCATATGATGATTGGACCATTGCCATGATGGCCAAATCATTGGGCAAAAAAGAGGACTATAAGAATTATTTGCAACGCGCGCAGTACTACAAAAACCTCCTAGATCCCTCAACCAATTTTATGAGAGGTCGATTTCATAATAAATGGTTTGAGCCTTTTGATCCTTACGAAGTAAATTTTAATTACACCGAAGCCAATTCATGGCATTATAGTTTTTATGTCCCACAAGACATCTCAGGGCATATGTCTTTAATGGGCGGAAAAGCATCCTATGAAAAATTACTCGATGATCTTTTTTCAGCAAGCACAGAAACATCTGGTCGAATTCAATCCGATATCACTGGTTTGATTGGACAATATGCACATGGAAATGAGCCGAGTCATCATATGGCATACTTGTATAATTTCGTAAATAAGCCGCAAAAAACACAAGAGAAAGTTCGTCAAATTATGACAGAGCTTTACTCCAATGAACCTGATGGGATTTCTGGCAATGAAGATTGTGGTCAAATGAGTGCATGGTATGTATTTAGTGCACTAGGGTTTTACCCTGTAACGCCAGGCTCAAATGAATATATTATTGGATCACCAATAGTCAAGTCAGCAACCATAAATTTAGAAAATGGAAACACCTTTCGCATCAATGCTCCTGAAAATAATCGCCATTCATATTATGTAAATGATGTCACACTCAACGGAACAAAATTAGAACATTCGTATATCAATCACAACGATATTGTTAATGGTGGAACCCTAGATTTTAGTATGAGTAGACGAAAAGCAGAATGGGGCTCTAGTGATGCTTCTATCCCTTCAACTGAAATCAATGAGTTTTTGATCACCTCACCACCATATATTTCAAAAGGTGATTTAGCATTTGATTTATCCACTACTGTCGAACTTGAAAGCATACAAGATGAAGCCGAAATTTATTATTCCATTGGTGCTGATTATAAAAAATACACAGAACCACTCACAATTGATGACACCACCATTATAAAAGTTTATGCAGACATCAATGGGCAAAAAAGTGCAGTCTTAGAAACCACCTTTCGCAAAAAAAATCCTGACGTAAAAGTCACCCTACATACAGACTATCATTATCAGTACACTGCAGGCGGGAAAGATGCCTTAGCAGATGGGATCATTGGAGGGGAAGATTTTCGTACTGGGGCTTGGCAAGGGTACCATGATGTAGATGTAAGTGCTGTCGTCAATTTATCTGCACCCAAAACAATTCATGACATTACGATTAATTTTTTAAGTGATCAAAGTGCTTGGATTTTCTTTCCTTACAGCGCTGAGTGCTACGTTTCTGCTGATGGAGAAAACTATACATTTGTAGGGTCAAAGAATTTTAATAATGAGGAATTGGACTTTCCAAAACTCAATACAATATCTTTTACCCCTAGTGATGAACAATATCAATATGTTAAATTAATCGCTAAAAAAATTGGTCCTGTTCCTGAATGGCATGTGGGTCATCAATATGACGGAAAAAGCTGGATCTTTGTCGATGAAATTCAAATTGATTATGAACCAAAGTAATCGCATCATTGACAACATTAAAGCTAGTTTTGTAGCCTTATTTATTTTCTTTATTTATTCTTGTCAAACATCGACAAATACATTGTCGTTACCAAGCCTATTTTCGGACAATATGGTGTTGCAAAGAAATGCAAAAGTGCAACTTTGGGGAAAGTCTTTTGCAGGAGCTGAGGTAACAATTGCAGTGCCATGGGGGGAGTTCAAGTCAGTAGCCAATTTTGATGGCAGTTGGAATATCGTAATGCCAACAGCTAATTATGATCGTCCTTTTTCAATGGAGGTTTGCGACGATACTTCATGTATAAACATTCAAAACGTTGTGCTGGGTGAGGTTTGGCTTGCTTCAGGGCAAAGTAATATGAGTATGCCACTCAAAGGATGGTTGCCTACAGACCCCATAGAAAATTCCTCTGCGGAAATTGCTCAATCCGATCAATATCCATTTCGCTTTTTTAAAGTCAAACAAACCGTTAGTAACGTTCCCAAAAAAACAGTGCAAGGAAGTTGGAAAATAAGTAACCCAATCAACGCAGCTGAATTTAGTGCAACAGCCTATTTTTTTGCAAAATATTTATACGATGAACTCAAGATTCCCATCGGAATTATTAATAGTAGCTGGGGTGGTACCCCTGTTCAGTCCTGGGCTGACCAAAGCGCATTGCAAAACGTTCCCGCATATACAGAAACCTTGAAGAGCATTGAGACAACTGAGGACAAGAAAAAAAAGTATGAAGAATGGCTACAGCAATTAGATTCATTTCCTGAGACAACTGAAAAAACCACTATTGAGGAGTGGAGCAAATTGGCATTTGATGACTTGCATTTCTCAAGTGAAGACTGGGACGACACCCAGTGGCTTGACTTATCAATTCCAGGAAACTATGCTGATGTATTCAGTGGCTTTACTGCTAGTGATTTTGATGGGATTGTTTGGATAAGAAAATCATTTACCATTGATAAGCTTGGTAAGGATTACAAATTTAAACTAGGTTTAGTTGATGATATGGACTTCACTTTTATCAACGGTGAATTCATTGGCGCTACTGTCGGAGAAGACAGCTTCAAAGAAAAGCAATATGAAATTCCTTCTGGATTACTTAGAAAGGGTTTGAACACCATCTCTATTCGATTAATCGACACCATGGTTGATGCCAGGATTTATTCTCCGATTATTCTAAGCAGTAGTGAGGGTGAATTGTCACTTGAAGGAAATTGGAAAGCGATGCCTACTGCAGAATTATATAAAAACAACTTTTATGTACTTAGTCCAGCCTATATTAATTTCAACCCAAGGCCAGATTATTTTAAATCTTCAGCCTGGACACCAACAGCACTTTTTAATGGTATGATTAATCCTTTGATTCCTTATACGGTACAAGGGGCAATATGGTATCAGGGAGAGGCAAACGTTGGTTTTGAAGATGAATACAAAATCGTGTTTAGAAATATGATCGAAGGATGGCGTTCGAAATGGAACAATGACTTTCCCTTTTATTTTGTGCAAATTGCCCCATATAATTATGGAGATGGACTTTCTCCAGCTCTCCGAGACGCACAACGCCAAGTTACTTCATTGGCAAACACAGCGATGGTTGTAACCCTCGATATTGGAAACCCTGATAATATTCATCCAGCGAAAAAAAATGAAGTGGGAAAACGTCTGTCTAATCTAGCAATAGATCAAACCTATGGTGTGAAAAACACCCAACTTGCCTCCAAGCCAATCAGTGTTGTTGGCAAAAAAAATATTGTCAGTATTCTGTTCGATTGTAAAGATGGCGGTAGTTTACAGCTAAAAAATCCTTCTTCCGATCAAATCGAAATTTCTGAAGACAACATCAATTTCTTTCAAGCAAACGCAGTGGTCGATGACTGCTATTTACATCTTTATTCATCAAAGGTAAAACGCCCGAAATATGTTCGTCATGCGTGGACAGACACAGGCAGTGGTGCAATACTGAATTCAGAGGGAATCCCAGTCTCAACGTTTTTGGTTGAAGTTGAAAACTGAATGTAACTCCAATGAATGGTTTAGACAGCTTGAAGTTCTCAAGTCAAAAGACTTTTTTACTCCGCTTATAGCCATACCAAATAATGTAACCATAACAAACGATGAGTAAAAGAAGAGCCATTTTAAATCCAAATAAATCTGTCATATAACCATAGAGAGGCGGAATGATGGCGCCCCCAACAATCATCGTACACAGTATCCCTGACGCTTGTGGCTTCAAATCATCCAAACCCTCTAAAGATAAGCTGAAAATAGTCGGGAACATTATGGAGTTAAAAAGACCAACTGCAAGGATAGAAATCATGGAAACAATTCCTGAAGTTTGGGATGAGATAACAATCATGAATACTGCACCAGTCGCAAAATAAGAAAGAACAACAGATGGCCGAATGACTTTGGTGAGGTATGAACCCACAAAACGACCAATCATAGCACCACTCCAATAGAAAGTAACGAAAGCACCCAAGATGCCATAATCACTCACTGCTGAGAGGTCTTGTCCCAATAGTGTCGAGGCAATCGTTGCCATAACTTCATTCTGCTTGACGACAGTAGTAAGACCCATATCATAAAAATAATTGACAAGATAACTGCCAATTGCCACTTCAGCACCCACATAAATAAAGATTCCTAATGCGCCAAGAAGAAGTGATTTATTTTGCAAAAGTGAGCTGTATCCGCCTTTTGGTGCAGACGAAAGCATTGTTGGCAATTTAACAAAGACAAACACCAATGCAAGAAGAATGATAAAAGAGGTGATAACCATAAAAGGAGTTTGTACTGCTGTGGCTTCGCTGATAAGATAGGCTTCACGTGCAGCACTCGTCATTTCTAATATCTCATCGCTCGAGCGTACTTTATCACTTAAAATAAAAGACGCACCTAATATGGGGGCAATTGATGTACCAAGTGAATTAAATGCTTGCGAAAGATTGAGACGACTGGCGGCTCCTGACTCAGAACCCAAAACTGCAACATAAGGGTTTGCTGCAACTTGCAGTACTGTAATCCCTCCAGCGAGCACAAAATATGCCAATAAAAACACATTAAATTCTCGAAACGAAGCAGCAGGATAAAACAAAAA
>CACOXF010000040.1 GCA_902631125.1 uncultured Bacteroidota bacterium | reverse complement strand
AGCGAATTCTTTTATAAGCAGTAACCAAGCGTTCTTCTACCTTTTTTTCAAATTCCGCCGATTTCTTAAGAAGTAAATCCTCTTCTTTTTGGGTTTCAGCAAGGATGGCATCTAGCTCTTCCTTTTTATGTTTTAGGTGATTCTCTCTTTCGCTGAGTTTTTCCTCGGCTTTTGCCAACTCCTCATTCTTTTTTTCGATCAGTTCTTTGAGTTGATTGATTTGCTTTTCTGCAAGTTGAATTTCAAGTTCTTGATATTCAATTTCTTTGTTCAGGGATTCAAATGCACGATTGTTACGCACATTTTCTTGTTGCTCTCCATATTTTTTTATCAACCCCTTTGAGGTTTCTATGGTGTTTTTCTTGACCTTTATTTCGTCATTATATGCCTTAATTTCTGTATTGGTGTTTTCGACGCGTTTTCCTAGTCCTGCAACCTCGTCATCTAAATCCTCTACCTCTATGGGCAGCTCACCTCGAATGTTTCTAATTTTATCGATTTGAGCATCGATAAGTTGTAAATCATACAGCGCTCTTAAACGCTCTTCAACAGAAATCTCAATTTTTTTTGCCATGCTTACATATAATTTATTGGATTCGTATCCAAAGCCGATAAAAGAATTGCGAAATTAGGCATTTTTTCTGTAAGATAATCATGGATTAATTTTTTTGTGTGTTGCTCGGTTTCGTAATGACCAGCATCTATCAGAAAAAAATTATTGTCACCCTCAAAAAAATCGTGATATTTCAAGTCTGCAGTGATGTAAGCATCTGCTTTTTTCTTTTTGGCTGCCTTTATTGCAAAACTGCCTGACCCACCAAGGACTGCGACTCGTTCAATCGTTTTGACACCTATTTTACTGTGACGTAGCACAGGTGTACCCAATTGGTCTTTGACAAATTTTAAGAAAGCATCTACCTTCATGCCTTTTGGCAATTTGCCAATTTTTCCCATACCAATATTTTGATTGACATTGGAAAGCGAGCTGATTTCGTATGCAACCTTTTCATAGGGGTGGTTGGAGATCAGTGCATCAATCACTTTGGACTCTACATGTTTTTGAAACACCATTTGTATTTGCACCTCATCTTCGATGTGTCTTTCCCCTCTGTTACCTACATAGGGATTACTATTTTCCAATGGACGAAAACTCCCTTTGCCTTCTGATAAAAAACTACATTCATCATAATGGCCTATACTGCCAGTACCAACTGAAAACAATGCGTTTTGAACCTCTTGCGCTTGTTGTTTGGGGACATAAAAATTCAGTTTCTTAATCGTATTTTCCTTTGGTACCAGAGTTGACGTGTTTACAAGTCCCAGGGCTTGGCTCAAGCCAAAACTTACGCCATGAACTTGATTGTCCAAAGCTGTGTGGACTGCATAGATAGCGATATCGTTTTTGATGGCCTTATTGACTGCTTGCTCTGCATGAGAGTTACCACTCAATCTTTGGAGCCCTTTAAATATTATGGGATGAAAGCACACAATAAGGTTACATTTTTTTTCAATCGCTTCATCAACTACTTCAGCCAAACAGTCATGCGTAATGAGTATCCCTTTGGCCTCGTCGTTTTTATCGCCAACGAGCAATCCTACATTGTCAAAGTCCTCAGCATAGTCCAGTGGCGCCCATTCTTCCAAAATTTGTGTAATCTTGTCAATCGTCATCATAAACCCAAATATAAATGTTATAATTTTGTTTTATGAATCTTCTGCGGAAGTCTTTATATCCACTCAGTCTGATATATGATATCGCAACACGTGTGCGCAATGCTGCATATGATGCACAATGGTTGAAGCAAAAACAGTGTAAGGTACCAACGATAGTGGTTGGCAACCTCATCACAGGTGGGAGTGGTAAGACGCCGATGATTGCGTATTTACTCGATCATTTTTCCAATCATTTTTCTTTGGCTGTGTTGAGTCGAGGGTACAAACGAAAATCGTCTGGTTTTGTGTTGGCCAATCAAGATTCATCAATCAAGAGTTTGGGTGATGAGACGTATTTATTATCACAAAAATTCCCAATGACTCACTTTGGGGTTTGTAAAAATCGACTTGAAGGTGTAGAACAATTGCTGTCCAAATTCCCAACTATTGATGGCGTTTTATTAGACGACGGATATCAACATCGTCTGCTCAAACCATCTTTTCAAATTCTACTTACGCCTTATTATAACCCATGGTTTAGAGATTGTGTTTTGCCAACTGGAAATTTGAGAGAGTCTGCAAAAGGTAAAAATCGAGCTGATGTCGTGGTGGTTACAAAATGCCCAAGCAACCTTTCAAAAATTGAGCAGGATGAACATTCCCGTCAGTTACAATTGGACGCGCATCAACATATCTTTTTCTCGACCATTGTTTATTACTCCTACGTTTTTGGAGCAAGTCGGATGGAACTAAAATCGTTTGTCAAAAACCCTTTTATTTTGGTGACTGGAATTGCCAATGCCAAACCCCTGACAGATTACCTCGAGAGTCTTGGAGCAGATTTTGAGCATTTAGCCTTTGCAGATCATCACTTTTTCACAGCGTCTGATTGTAAGAAGATGTTGTCTAAACAGCGACCGATACTCACAACTGAAAAAGACTATGTTAGACTAAGTCCAATGATAAAAGGGGTGTTTTTCATTCCAATTTCGATTCGCTTTTTGTCTGACGAAGATCGATTTAAGAGCATAATTGCCAATCAATTTGGTGATTGACAGTGGCCATCAGTCGATGTGTTTGTGTGCTTTGTAAGAAGACCGAACCAACGCACCACTTTCAACGTGTCTAAACCCAATCTGCTTTCCATATTCTTCATAAATCTTGAACTGATCAGGAGTGATAAACTCCTTCACTGGAAGATGTTTTTTGGATGGCTGCAGGTACTGACCAATCGTAACGATATCGACTTCTGCTTCACGTAAGTCAAGCATGGTTTGTTTGACTTCTTCCTCAGTCTCGCCTAGCCCAAGCATGATTCCTGATTTGGTACGACGCACACCAGCTTGTTTGAGGTATTTTAATACACCTAAACTCTGATCGTATTTGGCTTGAATGCGAACCTCACGAGTCAATCGACGAACTGTCTCCATATTGTGAGACACAACTTCGGGCATCACTTTCACAATGCGATCGATATGTTTTTCAATTCCTTGAAAATCGGGGATAAGTGTCTCCATCGTGGTATTTGGGTTCAACCTGCGAACTGCTTGCACTGTCTCTGCCCAAAGGATAGAGCCCATATCAGGGAGGTCATCTCTGTCAACAGATGTCAAAACAGCATGTTTGATTTTCATGATCTTGATCGATCGAGCAACTTTTTCGGGTTCTGCCCAATCAACTGTCTCAGGGCGACCAGTTTGCACACCACAAAATCCACATGAACGTGTGCAGATGTTTCCAAGTATCATAAAGGTTGCTGTACCTTCTCCCCAACACTCACCCATGTTTGGGCAGCTACCTGAGGTGCAAATGGTATGCAAATTGTACTTGTCAACGAGACCCCTGAGTTCAGTATATTTCTTGCCTGTTGGGAGTTTCACACGCAACCATTTGGGTTTGGGTGTGTGTGTTGTTTTAGCTGTTAGTGTTTCTGTTTTCATAGACAACTACAAAGATACATTAAATCACTAGAGTACTCAAGTACCAAATTGTAAAACCAGTTAAAAAGACGAGTCCAGCGATAGACCATACCTTCATCATCTTATTTGGTTGATATTTTTTGGGCATGTGTTTTCCTGTTACGAGTAAATAATTCATTAGCCCATAAAATGGAGCTGTGAGAAACGAGAGTATCGTTGCCACTTGTACTAGTGTTCCCATATTCGACAGTAGAAAAAAGAAAATAGCGCCTGTCCCGAGTGCCAACACAATGATCCAAAAGAAATAAGATGTAATTTCTTTGGGCAATTGTAAAATTTCGGCAGTTTTGGCCATTGCTCTGGGCGATGCATCCAAGGTCGTTAGTGTTGTGCTGAACATCGTTGCAAATGCAGCGATGCCAATGAGCCAATATGTGCCATTCCCAAGAGTAGTTGTATAGAGTGCGATCAGTTGTTTTGCAAATGCTCCTCCACCACTCGAAAATCCATCTCCAGTACCATACATCACCATGGCACCTAAAAAAACAAAGCAAGTTCCAAGAACAATTGTTGTGATAAAGCCCACATTGAAATCGAATAAACTATTATTTAATGTTAGATTTTTCATTCTTTTTTTTTTCTCTAGTGACCACAATGAATGCCATACTGAAATATCGAGTGGGCCTGGCATCCAACCCATAAAGGCGATAAGAAAGGCAAATCCAGTAGTAGACGAGGGAAGAACCTGTACCCACTCCATTTTTTTGGACTGGTCGAAAGCTAAAAAAGTTGCAATGATGGTGCTAACACTCAAAAATAAAAAAATGATTTTCATACCTCGATCGAGAAGACCATAGCGACCAAAAAGCAACAGAGATGAGCAGATAAAGGTAATGGTAATGCCCCAATAAACGATGTTTATCGAAATTCCAAATAGCTCAACTGCAATTCCAGCAGTTACGATTGTAACAGCTGCTTGTATTGTAAACATTGTCGTTAGAGACAAAAGGAAGTAGGTCACAATTACGGCCTTGCCAAGTTTGGCATAGCCAGACAACAAACTCTCTCCTGTCGCTAATGCAAATCGTGGTCCAAACTGAAAAAAAGGATATTTGAAGAAGTTTACAAGTAACAAAGCCCACAACAATCCAAAGCCAAAGTCAGCTCCAGCACGCGTTGATTGTACCAAATGTGAAACTCCTATTGCAGCACCTGCAAACAACAATCCAGGACCTAGTTTTTGTATGCTTTTAATCATTCTCGTTGATGATGTCTGCAAGTAATTTTTTGGCGCGAAGCAACCGAACTTTTACGTTGCTAATTGATAAGTCAAGTTGTAAGGCGATTTCCTTGTGGCTAAGTTCTTGAAAAAATCGCATTTGTATCACATCTCTATAAATAGGCTTTAGTGAGCGAATCTGCTGAAGAAGTTTGTCTAGATTTTGAGATCGAATCAGTTGGTCCTCAGGGCCCAAAGTCTCATCGATAAATTCTTTTGTATTATTGTCTACACTTGCTGATTTTTGGAGTCGAATTTTTTCTTTTCGAATCAAATCAACATGTAGGTTTTTAGCGATTGAAATCAGCCATGTAGAAAATAAAAAATCATCATTGAAAGAATCGATTTTATCAAATGCTTTTGAAAAGGCTTGTAAACATAAATCTTCAGCATCGTTTTCATTTTCTGTTCTTTTAATCAAAAAACCATACAACTCATTCCAATGAAGATCAAGTAACTCACGATAAGCGTGCTGGTCGTCTTGTTTTGCAGCATCGAGGAGATCAGCAATTCTTTTTTCTTGACTTTTCATTCTGTTTTTTTTAGACTAGAGAAGCTCTCAGTTATGTTGTGGATGAGGCAGATCACAGTCCTTTTGTTGTGAAGGCATTTTGCCACACAAGCCACATGGCTCGCCATCCTTGTTTAAAAAAGGACTTTGACTCGCACATGTACCTGAGAACTCCCCACCTTTTTTAGCCCAAATTTTGATTGCAATCCCCGCAAATGCAAGTCCGATAAGCAAAACACTGAGTAAAAATAGTTTCATTAAACAAAGATAGTGTTAACAGCAGAAACTTACTTCTGGTTGCAATAGAATGTTAAAATAGTTTTGCACTTTTTCTTGCACGCTAAGACTAAAGGCCTTGATGTCCTGTCCTCTAGCATTTCCATAATTTACTAACACTAGCGCATGATGTTTGTGTGTACCCACTTCTCCCTCACGAACACCCTTCAGCCCAACCTGCTCAATGAGCCAAGCAGCAGGTATTTTATATTCTCCATTGGGTTGGATATAATGAGGAATATCGCTGAATGAAACCTTCAGCTTTTTAAATTGACTGTTGCTTACAATGGGGTTTTTAAAAAAACTACCTGCATTGCCTAGTTGTTTGGGATCTGGTAATTTATTTGATCGAATGTTGATGACAGCATCTGAAACATCTTTTGGGCTTAGCACAGTGATATTTTTGGACAAAAGCTCTTGTTCAATAGCGCCGTAGGATGTATTTAGATTATAGTTCCTCTTTTTTAGACGTAAGCTAACATTAGTAATTACAACTTTATTCTTCAATTCATTTTTAAAAATAGAATCTCTGTATCCAAACTTGCAAGCTGCTTTGTCAAATGTTTCAATGGTTTGATTGTTTCTGTAAACGAATGAACATTTCTCAAAAACATCTTGAAGCTCAACGCCATAGGCACCAATATTTTGAATCGGAGCAGCGCCAACATTTCCAGGGATTAAGGATAAGTTTTCAATACCTCCAAACCCCTGCTCCAAAGACCATAACACCAATTCGTGCCAGTTTACACCTGCACCAACAGCGATCACAACATCTTCGTTATCCTCTTCAATGATTTGGATTCCAGCAATATTAACGTGGATAATGGGTTGTTTTGGAGAATTACAAAACACTGTATTGCTTCCACCTCCTAAAATCCAAGCCGAATGAAAACGCTTATCTCCAAGAACCAATTGAAGGTCTTCTGTACTTTTTGCAACTGCAAATAAGTCAGCTTTGGCGACTACTCCAAAACTATTATAGTTTTTGAGCGAAACGCCTTGCTTAATCATGGATTCTCTTTTAATGTCAAGGATTGAGGATAGTCAACCAGTGCTTTTTCCAGTATAATGACACTTTCTTTCAACCGTTCAATATCGAGTACAAATGCAATTCGAATCAGCGATTTTCCGAGATTACGATCACCATAAAACCCCGATGCAGGTGCTACCATGACTGTTTTCCCTTTGTGATTGAACGAGGTTAATAGCCATTTGGCAAACACGTCTGTATCTTCAACAGGTAGCTGCACAAGACAGTAGAAAGCCCCTAGAGGAACGCTGACAATAATTCCCGGAATCTGTTGGAGTAATCCAACCAAGGTGTTTCGTCTTTCAAGATATTCTTTCGTGACTTCTTCGAGATAATTCAGTGGTTCATCCATGGCAGCTTCGGAGGCAAGTAGCCCTAAAGTAGGAGGGGAGAGTCGAGATTGTGCGAACTTAAGCGCAGCATCCATAACTTCTTTATTTTTGGACACCAAACAACCAATTCTAGCACCACACATGCTGTATCTTTTTGACATCGAGTCCACTAAAATCGCATGCTCATCAAGTCCTGAGATAGTTAAGACTGAGTGATGGACCGCTCCATCATATGTAAATTCACGATACACTTCATCAACGATTATAAACAAATCGTGCTTTTTTACCAGGGTTGCTAAATCATTGAGATCCTTTTTTGAATATACATAGCCGGTAGGATTGTTCGGATTGCAAATAAAAATCGCTCGTGTTTTTTCATTGATAGTTGCTTCGATAGCCTCAATGGGAGGTAATGAAAAATTGCTATCAATTGTCGATGACACAGGCACAACTTTCACACCACATGCAGCAGCGAACGTATCATAATTTGCATAAAAGGGCTCTGGAATAATAAGCTCATCACCTTCTTTGGTGATGCAATTCAATGTCATAATAATAGCTTCACTAGCACCTGTTGTGACCAAAATATCGTCTGGCTGTACATCTATATTGTGTTTTGCGAAGTAAAAACACATTTTTTGACGAAATGCTAATGACCCTTCTGATGGACCGTAGGCCAATACATTTTCATCAAAAGATTGAATCGCTTTAAGTGCTTTTGCAGGGGTTTCAATATCAGGTTGCCCAATATTTAGGTGAATTACATCGATTCCTTTGGCCTTTGCTTCTGTTGCATACTTCGATAATTTTCGAATGGGAGAGGTTGGTAGATTTTTCCCTTTCAACGAAATTTTAGGCATTTGTCAAATTTGTTGCAAAGATGCAAAATTTACTTCTATGAAATTCGATAAAAAGTCAAAAAAGCCTGGTTATTGTGGTTATTCCACCTCCTCAAGTTCTTCGACTAAACCTTTGATTTGCAACGCGACCACAGGAGTCACAGCATTGGAACTTACAGAAATGGTTTTTCGAATAGGACCAACTCGGTTGGTGTCATACTTTACTTCAATCACTTCCTCAGCACCTGGCATTATGGAGTCTGCTGGCTTTTTTGGAATTGTACACCCACAAGACGATCTAACTCGCGTGATGAATAATGGAGAAGAACCAGTGTTTGTGAATTTAAATTCACGAAGTCCATCATCTCCTTTCTTAATTGTACCATAATCTATCACATCACTTTCAAACGTAATTTCAGCCTGTGCAGATACAGTAAAGTAGGTTATAAAGAATACAGCTGCGATAATGTATGTGTAGCTTTTCATGAAACGGAATTTTTATAAAGATAAAAAATTTTTCCTCAGATTATCAATAGCTTTTTTAATCAATTGTTGTTAGCTACTTTTGTAGCACAAAAATTAACTGATCTTTTGATGGGTTTTCCCAATAAATTTAACGCCACGCAGATTGCAGAAAAATGGTATGCCTATTGGCTGGCAAACAATTATTTTCATTCTACTCCTGATTCTCGTAAACCCTACACCATTGTCATTCCTCCACCAAACGTAACAGGAGTTTTACATATGGGGCACATGATGAACAATACTTTGCAAGATGTACTCATTCGACGTGCACGAATGTTAGGGTTGAACGCCTGTTGGGTTCCCGGAACTGATCATGCCTCTATCGCCACTGAGGCGAAAGTGGTACAAAAGTTGGCAGATTTGGGTGTAAACAAAGAAGATCTCAGTCGTGAGGAGTTCTTAAAACATGCTTGGGACTGGAAAAATGAACATGGGGATATTATTCTAGATCAGCTCAAAAAACTTGGTTGCTCATGTGATTGGAATCGAACCAAATTCACATTGGATGATTCAATGACAGCATCTGTTTTACAGGTTTTTGTTGACCTGTATGAGCGTGGTCTTATCTTTAGAGGTTATCGAATGGTAAACTGGGATCCAGAAGCACAAACGACGCTCTCCGATGAAGAAGTGGTGTATGAGGAAAAAAAAGGGAAACTATATTCTATCGAATATCGAGTTGTCGATAGCAATGAGACAGTAATCATTGCCACTACAAGACCAGAAACAATAATGGGGGATACAGCTGTTGCTGTGCATCCCGGTGATGAACGATATACGCATCTTCATGGTGAAAAAGTAATTGTTCCAATTGTAAACAGAGAGATTCCAATCATCACAGACACCTATGTTGATGTTGAGTATGGGACAGGATGCCTAAAAATCACTCCTGCACATGATGAAAATGATAAGATGTTGGGTGACAAACACAATCTTGAATTCATTGATATTTTCAATCCCAATGGCACGCTCAATGCAGAGGGCTTGCATTACAAAGGTAAAGATCGATTTGATGCACGAAAGTTGGTGGTTGCCGAATTAAAATCATCAGGTAAACTGCTAGAAATAAAATCCCACACCCATAAAGTTGGGCTTTCCGAGAGAACTAAAGCAGTTGTTGAACCAAGGCTTTCGGATCAATGGTTTTTGAAAATGGAAGAACTTGCCAAGCCTGCACTCTTAGCTGTTGAAGATGGGACGGTTCAATTGTTTCCAAAAAAATTCATAAACACCTATCGCCACTGGATGACCAATATTCGCGATTGGAACATATCACGTCAATTATGGTGGGGGCAACAGATTCCTGCCTATTATTATGGGCCTGGAAAACAAGATTTTGTCGTTGCGATTACCAAAGAAGATGCTTTGGAAAAAGCACGTAAAAAAACAAAAAATCCATCTTTAAAAGGACAGGATTTAAGGCAAGAGGAAGATGTACTCGACACTTGGTTTTCATCTTGGTTATGGCCCATTTCTGTTTTTGATGGAATTCGTTTTCCTGAGAACGAAGAAATTCAATATTACTATCCAACACAAGACTTGGTAACAGGCCCTGACATTTTATTTTTCTGGGTAGCTCGTATGTTGATGTCAGGCTATTCTTTTCGAAATCAGCAGCCTTTTCAAAATGTATTTCTCACAGGACTGGTGCGTGATAGTCAAGGGCGCAAGATGTCCAAACAGTTGGGAAATTCACCAGACACACTAGCATTGATAGAAAAATATGGTGCCGACAGTGTTCGCGTTGGGCTGTTGTTGAGTTCGTCAGCTGGGAATGATTTACTTTTCGATGAATCACTTTGTCAGCAGGGAAAGAATTTTGCCAATAAAATTTGGAATGCTCATCGCCTGATTCAGAATTGGGAAATCGATGACTCACGACCACAAGATGCCACAGCCAAACAAACCTTGATTTGGTATAAAAGCAAATTTCAAAAAGAACTCAATTTAGTTAATGATCATTTTTCTAAATACAGAATTTCAGATGCACTCATGTGTATTTATAAATTGATATGGGATGACTTTTGTTCATGGTTACTTGAGCTGATCAAACCTGCTTATGGCATCCCAATTGATGCCCAAACCCATGCTGAATTGATAGATATTTTTGAAAATAATTTGAGGTTGCTTCACCCATTTATGCCATTTTTAAGCGAGGAGCTTTGGCACAATATTACTGATCGTACAAAAGAGGAAGCACTTGTAGTTTCTTCTTGGCCTACTGCATCTGAAATAGATAATCACACTCTATCAGTATTCTCTCATACCATGGAAATGATTACTTCAATTCGATCGATCAGAAAGCAAAAAAACATCTCCACTAAAGTACCCATGCAGTTGTTGGAAACGTCTTCACAAGCAGAATATTATGAAAATGTAATTTCTAAATTGGCAAATATTAATTCTTTTCAAGTCGTCACAGACCTACCCCAGCAATCATTACCATTTCGAGTGGGTACTGCTGCTTATTATCTACCATTTTCTGTTGAAAATCCTGATGAGGAGATTGCCAAACTTAAAGAGGAATTAAACTATCAAAAAGAATTTTTGGTGATTGTGCAAAAAAAGTTAAGCAACACCCGTTTTGTAGATAATGCTCCTGAGCAGGTTGTCAAAATTGAAAGAAAAAAGGAAACTGACACCATAGAAAAAATCAGTCAAATCGAGCAGCAAATCACCAAACTACAGCGTTAATCCTTTTATTTGAGTTTATTGACCAACCCAACATACTCTTTTTTGCTGTATCAATCGACAAATGAATAGCCTACATAATGGCATTGACTTTAAATGGACTGACAATGCGTTGTTTGTTGTTTGGTTCGTGGCGCATACCATTTGCAACCACAAAGAATGCATAGAGGCGAAGCAAATTACGCTTAGCGATGGAAAAAATTCTCTGTTAACCAAGCCACAGCTATCTCAAAGTCAGTTTTTTTGACAATTAAATCGTTCATGAGTCACAGATTAATGTAACACCACCAATAACACGTTCATTTAGACTTATATTTAGCTTGATTCCTAATGGTAAAAACAGATCAATGCGTGACCCAAATTTGATAAAACCTGCATCATGACCTTGAACAGCACTATCTCCTTTTTGCGCATAATTTACGATCCGTCGAGCCACTGCTCCAGCGATTTGCCGATAAAGGACAGACCCAAATAAAGGATTGTTAATGACAATTGTTGTCCTTTCATTTAGCTCTGAGGATTTTGGATGCCAAGCGACTAAATATTTCCCAGGGTGATATTTGCTGTAAACAATTTCTCCACTTGCTGGATAGCGAGTGACATGAACATTCAAGGGTGACATAAATATGGAAACTTGAAGTCTTTTGTCCAGAAAGTATTCGGGCTCTTCTACCTCTTTTATAATTACAATTTTACCATCGGCAGGGGCAATGATTTGTGAGTTGCTTTCGATAGGTGGTCTTTTGGGATTTCTAAAAAACTGAAGGACTAAAACAAGAAAAATCAAAGCCATAGCTTGAACTGTTTTTTTTACCCAAGGAGTATCGAGATAATAGTCTGAACCAATCGTTATTGCAATAACAATTAGAAAGGTGACAGTAATGATTTTAAATCCTTCTCTGTGAAACATGATTATTGAATAATATAGATATACAAATAAATAAAGGGAATTGTAAAAATTAAACTATCAATTCGATCATACATCCCCCCATGTCCCAACAGGATGGTTCCACTATCTTTTACCCCAGAAGTGCGCTTGAATTGACTCTGAACCAAATCACCAACAATTGATGTTATGCTAATCAAAATTCCCATGGCGAGCCAATAATAGTAATCATCATTAGAAAAAAACTGAATATTGATGAAAGCAATGACTGGGCTGAAAAGTACAGCAGCAGCAGCGCCCTCAACTGATTTTTTAGGAGATACAGCCCGAAACAGTGGTGTTTTTCCAAATAGCGTTCCAAAACTGTAGGCCATCGCATCTGTTCCCCAAATAAAAAACAATATTCCTAAAGTGAGCTCAGTGGTAAATAAAGGAAGTTCGGCAATCGATACTTCGCTTATGATGAATATTGGAAATAGCACATGAGTAAGACATAACAAACACCCAAGGATAGGGCTATGTAATGGAAGGCTTTTGCGCATAAACAGCAACCATGCTAATAGCAATTGACATGCAACTGAAATGATGGCAATATAAATCATCATCACGTTAAAGAAAACCAAGGCGATGGTTCCTGTGCAAAGCGTAAAAAGTAGAATTAAAGAACGAACGTTAAAGAGCTTCAACATTTCAAATGCTGCAATAGAGGCAATAACAATTAGCAATAAAAAATAGGGCTCAGGGGAGTCGCAAAACAGTGATGAAATCCATACGC
>CACOXF010000039.1 GCA_902631125.1 uncultured Bacteroidota bacterium | reverse complement strand
TCATTTTAAAATCTATGGCCAAATTAGTACTAATGGTAGTCAAGTCAAAAATGTTGGTGAACCTACAGAAGCGAATGATGCAACTACAAAAGCATATGTTGATGCACTAATCCAAAATTTGCAAAATCAAATTAATTCGCTAAACGAACCACCGACTATAACATTGGTGGGTGACCAAGAAATTTGTATTGAAACTGGCGCTACTTATGTTGATGGTGGGGCTACTGCTTTTGACGATATGGACGGAGACATTACTAATTCTATTTTTGTTACAAACGAAGTTAATACAAATACAACTGGCGAATATAAAGTAACATATAATGTTGCAGATTCAAATGGAAAAAACGCATCTCCTGTAATTAGACATGTCGATGTGGTTTCTCCATACATTTGCAGTGTTTCAGAATCTGCGATTGAAAATTCTCCCAGCTTTGGTGCACTTGGATTGAGTACCTACACTGAATTGACTGGTTTTACAGAAAATAATGGATTATTAAATGTTATTGGCTCCTCTGATAATTACAATCAAAAAACATATTTGATGTTTTCTGATAACTCAAACTGGAATGACACTACCAAGGTATTTATGGCTGAATATAATTACAATTTAAATGCTCAAAACTCAATTGATGAAAATTTCTCTAGCGGGTCCGGTGCTACTAAAAATGAAACAATATCTATTGGGTCTAATTTTAAATATGCTAAATTATCTGCCTCGGGGAGCAATTATGTTGTCAACATAAATATAAATAGCAGAGATGAACCTCTTTTCTTGGTTCTAGAAACTTTTGGAAGTAACAATCAATTTAATTTCATTTTTGATGATACAAATGATGAGGGTTTGATTTCATATTGGAAAAATTTACTTGGTTCTGGAAATAGCGAATCTGGGTTGTCAAATTCTACTGCGCTTTCAAAAGAACCTAATAAAACTCGAGCCTATTTAGACGACATACTGGTTAGTGGCAACCCTAACAGGGTGATTTGGTTTTCAGGTGATATGATTAACGAAATTTTGGTTAGTTGTTCACAAACATTTACATCAAATTTTGACCCAAATTATCCAGAACCAGAATTTATAGCTAAAAATTTGGGAGGCTACCAAACCTATATTTCTACTCTAAGTGATGGTTATGAAAGTAACATTGCAAAGTTTATGAATTGTAATACATCATATAATAACCCACCTTACTAAAATTAGAAAATATGAAACGGTTTTTATTGACATTAATCTCTACCATTTTTGTTGTCACACTAACAAAAGCACAGGACCTACCCTCATACATTCCATCAGATGGCTTGGTTGCGTATTACCCATTCAATGGAAATGCAAATGATGCTAGTGGAAATGATATTAATGGTACCGTTAGTGGTGCAACCTTAACAGCAAATAAAAATGGGGATGTAAATAGCGCATACAGTTTTGATGGAGATGAAGACATAATTACTATTCCTAATACTGACATGATTGACACTTCACAAATAACGGTTTCGGCTTGGATCAAACCAACTCGATATACAGCTTTAGAGCAGGATCAGGGAGATCATCAGCAAGTAATTGTTTCAAACGCACCACAAGACGGGTGGGGATCAGGCTTTGAATTCAAAACTTTTGGGGAAACTGACAACAACGGAAACCAATATTTGTCTTTAGGAGTATCGGGAACCGTCAACGGTAATTTTTACTTTCAAACTGACAATATAGGAATGAGCTTAAATCAATGGATCCATGTGGCTTACACTCATGATGACAACAACATCAAGTTTTATCTGAATGGACAATTAGTTTTAACTGAAGATTCACCTGGAACTAACTTATATAACAACAACTCCATTTCAATTGGCTCTAGACCATCTATTCGCCATGTGTTTTCTGGAGGGATTGATGATGTTGGAATATGGAATGAAGTATTAACAGCAGAAGAGATAGCAAACTTGTTTTCTGATTCTGCTGATATTTTATTAAACGGAACTGTTAGTGCTGAAAGCAATCAAATTAAGAATGTAGCTGATCCAACAGACGCCCAAGATGCTGCTACAAAAAATTATGTGGATAGTAATATAAATTCTTTTTCTGGAAGCTATACTGATTTGACTGATAAGCCAATAATATACACAAAAAGTGAGGTTGATGATTTGATGAGTGACTTATTAAGTGATTTAGATAGCCTTGGAAGCATAATTGAAAGTTTAAAGACGTTTGTTAATTACTCTGATAATAGTTCTTCGTCAACACCTACAAGTAACGGAAAATTTATTTATGCAATGGGTCCTAGTGATTATGAAATGGATAATGAAAGTGGATATTACAGTTTTGATCCTGCTTCAAAAACATTTTCCCAAACTGATTTAGATCCATATATACAAGAAACTTATTATAAATGGACAAAGCCAGCTGTTAGTGGAAATGGTAAGATTTTTGAGTTTTCATCACAAACAGAAATCAGAAATGCTACTGAAAATATCATCACAACTTTACCTGGTGGGTACAAAGCATATACTTATTATGATTATGTCAATGGCTTTGATTCCAATGTCTCGTCTGCAATTTTTCTTGTCAGGACCGATACAATGAGCGAACACGGAGTTCATATAGCTTATTTTGATGATCAAAATAATGTTCAGATTTTAGACCCTGGTTTTGAATTTAAAGGAGGTATGGAAAACATGTCTCATCAATATGAGGAAGGCTATTTTTTTATAACAAAAGAAGGAGTTAATAATCCATCTGAGTATTACGTAATTAATTTTAACGAACAAACACCTGAAACAGTAAAAATTAATTTCCCCTACAACTCTGACAGTAGCTCAAAACCATATTCAAAGACTTATGCTGGTGATGGAAAATTTTACCTATCATATCAAAAAAATAATTCTGATTATTATTCAAAAACCATTTTAATGTTAGATGCAGCGTCAGGCGACACAACAGAGGTTTTCACAACCTCATCTGGTGCGGCTTTTTTGACAATGGCTAGTAATGGAAAGCTTTATTATCACAACGCATATGGAAATAACCAAGATGCCAACATTCATGTATATGACCCATCAACTGGAAACCAAACGTTAATAGCTCCACCAGCAGGATCTAATTATCCAATGTTATTCGCTCCTTATGGAAAAACATTAGAATTGAATGGAAAATTATTTTTAAAATATTATATCGGCACTCATACCCCCGCAAATGTTCAACAACGATTATATGAAATAGATATTTATGATAATACCGTTCAAGAGGTTAACCCAAATGGTGCTTTGGATAATTACGCATACAGAGATTTCAATGGCCCTTACAGTGATGATAGAAATAACAATCAGCCATTTAATCCTGCGTTTGTTTATAATGGAAAACTATATATGATTTTTAGAGGAAACAATGACTCTAGTAAGCATTATATTATGATATATGATGGGGGCTCAGCTGAACTTATAGACCCAGAACAAGCGGGTGGTCTAAAATCATTTATACAAATGGATACTTTTTTTTAAAATCGATTTAAGTGACATGGGAACTGGGTCGTTTCCACTTAAAGTCATAACATACAATAACAAATCAATATCATTTAAAATTATTAAGTAATGAAAAAAACATTTTTTACACTTTTAACTATTACTATTTCTATTCAGGGTTTCTCACAAAACTCTATAGAGCATTTTCAAAATTTAAGAAACCAATTTAGTGTGTTAGCAATCGAATCGTCAATGGTTAGTGATAGATTTGAGACCTTAGGACAATATAGCGAATGGAATTCTGGAGAACATTCAAATATGGGTCAGGGAAACCTTGCAAATAACTGGAATTCGATTAAAGACCGTTTTATAGATTTAGAAATGCATTTCAGTCAGATGACAAATAAATTTATTAATAGTGAAATAACATTCCATGAAATTGGGAACCTTTTGGGAAATTTTGATGGTACTTATGGGTCATTAAGTGGTTTGCCTACATTATTTGATGGAAATTTCAGTAGTCTTTCTGGAACACCTACAACACTGGCTGGATATGGAATTACTGATGCTGGAGACTCTCCTTTAAGTTATAATAGTAATGAAGCGGGGGGTATTGAAGTTGCTGATTATACTACAGCAAGCGGATCAAGAGCATTTGCTGTTGGTAATGATAATTTAGCAAGTGGAAGCAGTTCCACAGCTATGGGAAGAGGAACAATAGCAAGTGGTAATGATTCAACAGCATTGGGTGCTAACACGGAAGCAAGTGGAATTGCTTCTACAGCTCTGGGTGAAAGAACAACAGCAAGTGGGGACTTCTCTACAGCTATGGGACGAGATGCTGTGGCAAGCAATCAAGATTCTACAGCTATGGGAAAAGGAACAATAGCAAGTGGAGTTGCTTCTACAGCTATGGGCTTCGGAACTATCGCAAGTGGAGACTTTTCAACAGCTATTGGAGATTATACTTTATCAAGTGGAGACTTTTCAACAGCTTTGGGAAAAGGATCAATAGCAAGTGGGCGCTACTCTACAGCTATGGGGCATTTCACCACAGCTGAAGACTATATGACACTTGCACTAGGTACTCTTAACAAAGCTGACGAGACTCCTAACCCTGACAACTTTTCATATCAAAATACTGCATTTGTAATTGGTAATGGTGGATTTAATAGTGATGGGGTCTATGATGGTAACCTCTCAAATGCCTTTGAAGTATTGTTTGATGGCACAACTACAATTGCAGGTGACTTAAACGTTAATTCTGATAAAAAAGTATTCTTTGGCAATCAATCTTTCATTGAGGGCGCAACTGCAGGTACTGTGTTAATTTTAAATGCTGATAATAACATATTATTTCGACCCGGCGGGACTACGACAGTTAATTTTGAACCTAATGGCGATGCTATTTTTAATGGCGATGTAAAGGTGACATCAGACAAAAGATTGAAATCAAATATCATTTCTCTTGGCAGTACACTTACCAAGCTATTACAAATAGATGGCAAGAGCTACACAATGAAAAAGGATGAGAGTGAGAAACAAAAGATAGGACTACTTGCACAAGACATAGAGAAAGTATTTCCTGAACTTGTTTCAGAAAGTAATGGAATTAAATCTGTAAATTATCAAGGGCTGGTTCCTGTGCTTATTAATGCTTTGAAAGAACAAGAAGAGAAAATTAAATCTCAGGAAGGAAAGCTTTTGAGGCTAGAATCCTTAGTTCAAGATTTAATTGATAATCAATAAAATCCTAGAGATTTTCTGACTCGAAATAGTGTTTCATTTGCAACAGATTTTGCTCTTATTGCGCCTTGCTGCAAAATTTTATCCATTTGTTCGGGCCTGCCCATAAGTTTATCAAATTGAAGTCTTGCCGATGCAAACTTTTCAAGTAGTGTCTCAAATAAAGCTTGCTTAGCATCACCATATCCAAAACCACCAAATTTGTACTGTTGTCGCATTTTTTTCACAGCATCTTCATCTGCTATCATACTGTAAAGCGAAAACACTGTACAACTGTCAGGGTCTTTTGGCTGCTCTAGTGGGGTGCTGTCTGTAGCTATACTCATGACTTGTTTGCGCAATTGTTTTTCAGGTAAAAAAACATCAATAGTATTGTTTTTTGATTTACTCATTTTACCGCCATCAGTTCCTGGCACATACATATTCGATTCACGTAACACTGCCTCAGGTAGCACAAAGATTTCACCAAATTGGGCATGAAATCGACTAGCCACATCACGTGTCATTTCCAAATGTTGAAGTTGATCTTTGCCAACAGGCACTTTCTGAGCATCATATAATAAAATATCAGCAGCCATCAACATTGGATAAGTAAACAGCCCCGCATTGATATCTTCCATACGGTCTGCTTTTTCTTTAAATGAGTGGGCTAAACTCAAACGACTATGTGGAAAAAAACAGTTAAGGTACCAAGTCAACTCTGTGACTTGTGGCACATCGGACTGTCGATAAAAGACAGTCTTTTTGGTATCTAACCCACAAGCCAACCAGGCAGCAGCCGTTGCATAAGTGTTGGCCTTAATCTGAACGGCATCTTTGATTTGGGTTAGAGCGTGCAGGTCTGCGATGAATAAAAATGAGTCGTCTGTACTTTGGTTTGACATTTCAATTGCAGGAATTATTGCGCCCAAAAGATTGCCTAAATGAGGCGTGCCTGTGCTTTGAACGCCTGTTAAAATTCGAGCCATTGATGCAAGTTATTTCTTTAAACAAAGGTAGGTGTTTTGAATTATCTTCAAATCACTACTTTTACCCTTATGGTCATACTGGTTAAAAAAATCATTTATGGTCTTTGGAATGTGTGGTTTTATATCCTTGCAGGGATCGGAGTCGTGTTGTGCTTCCCTCTTCTTGTTATTTTTCTACAAAGAGATCAATGGTATCGCCACGTCTTTTGGCTAGCGCGATGGATCTGGTCACCAATCATTTTATATGGCATGGGTTTTTGGCCCAAGATTACACGACATCAAACATTGGAAAAAGGGAAAAACTATATGTTTGTTGCCAACCACTTAAGTATGATTGACATCATGCTTATGCTGATGGCCGTTCGAAACCCTTTTGTGTTTGTCGGAAAACGAGAACTTGAAGAAATCCCTGTTTTTAATTATATCTACCGTCGAGCAGCGATTATGGTTGATCGAGACAATTATGACAGTAGAAAAAATGTGTATCAGCGTGCGCAAAAAAAACTAGATATGGGATATAGTGTGTGTATTTATCCAGAAGGACTCGTTCCTCATCCCGACGTTTTTTTGGCACCCTTTAAAAATGGTGCTTTTAGTTTGGCCGTTCAATACCAAATGCCAATCATTCCTGTAACACTTCCTGACTGTAAAAAACGTTTTCCGTTTCAGTTTAGTTTTAAACATTGGTCTGGAACACCTGGAAAGGCTCGGGCAATTGTGCATCCAGCCATTGAAACCAAAGGTTTGACCAAAAATGATATACCTGCTTTAAAAGAACAGACCTATAAGTTTTTTCAAAATCAATTGCGAAAAGAAGGTTATTCTTAAACTAATCTTGCTCGACTTGGTTGTTTCGGATTTTGTCTTCAATCTCTTCTGCAAGCTCGAGGTTATCTTCGAATAGCTTAATGACCGAATCTCTTCCTTGTCCAAGTTTGGTGTCGCCGTAACTAAACCAAGAGCCACTCTTTTGAATAATTTCTTGCTCAACTCCTATATCTAATAATTCTCCATTTTTGGAAATGCCTTTTCCATAAAGAATATCAAATTCGACAGTTTTGAACGGAGGCGCAACTTTGTTCTTTACCACTTTAACGCGTGTACGATTACCATTGATTCCACCTTGAGCATCTTTAATTTGAGTGGAGCGACGAATGTCCAAGCGCACAGAAGCATAGAACTTTAGCGCATTTCCACCCGTGGTTGTTTCTGGATTCCCAAACATCACCCCTATTTTTTCTCGCAATTGGTTGATAAAAATCACTGTTGATTGAGTTTTGCTGATCGAAGCAGTGAGTTTCCGTAGTGCTTGTGACATCAGGCGCGCATGTAGTCCCATTTTCGAATCTCCCATTTCGCCTTCAATTTCACTTTTCGGTGTTAGTGCTGCGACAGAGTCAATGACAACAATATCAACAGCGCCCGAACGAATTAAATTATCAGCAATTTCGAGTGCCTGTTCGCCATGATCTGGCTGAGAAACAATTAATTCATCGATATCAACACCTAAACTTTGCGCATAATAACGATCAAATGCGTGCTCTGCATCAATGAATGAAGCGATACCTCCACTCTTTTGACATTCTGCTATTGCATGTAGTGTAAGTGTAGTTTTTCCTGACGATTCTGGACCGTAGATTTCAATGACCCTCCCTCTAGGATATCCTCCTACTCCTAGAGCTGCGTCTAAGCTCAAGGAGCCTGATGAAATCGCTTCGACTTCTTCAAGTGCCTCATCATTCATTCGCATCACAGTTCCTTTGCCGTATGCCTTATCTAATTTATCAAGGGTAAGTTGTAGCGCTTTTAATTTCGCTTCTTTTTCATTTGCCATGTTGTGGTTTTTTGAAGTGTCTAAACTACAATTTTTGGCGCAAAAATAAACCCCCTTATACGCGTTTTTTAAATTTGTACATTTGCCTAACAAACTTAATACGTATAGCATGCAACTGTACAACACATTAAGTGCGGAAGAACGCGCCAATCTCATAAACCGAGCAGGTGAAGATCGCCTCACTTTATCATTCTACAAATACGCACAAATCAAAAACCCAAGTTTATTTAGAAACCATCTTTTTATACATTGGAATCAACTCGATGTGCTGGGTCGAATTTACGTCGCTCACGAGGGTGTTAACGCACAGCTTTCGGTTGCTGCAAGTCAATTTGACTCGTTTAAAACACATCTTGACAGCATCTTTTTTTTGAAAGGTGTGCGTTTAAATATCGCTGTTGAGCATGACAACAAGTCTTTTCTAAAACTCAAAATCAAGGTAAGAGAAAAGATTGTAGCCGATGGATTAAATGATGACGGTTTTGATGTCACCCAATGTGGTGTTCATATAGATGCGAAATCTTTTAATGACTTGGTGTCAAAACCAGAAACATTGGTTGTAGATATGCGCAACCACTACGAGAGTGAAATAGGCCATTTTGAAGGGGCCATTACACCAGATGTTGATACCTTTAGAGACTCTCTGCCACTGATTGAAAACCATTTAAAGGCACATAAAAAAGATAAAAATATTGTGATGTATTGTACAGGTGGTATTAGATGTGAAAAGGCAAGTGCATACTTCAAACACAAGGGTTTTGAAAATGTATTCCAGCTGGAAGGGGGTATTATTGAGTACACGCGCCAGGTCAAAACAAATGGGCTTGAAAATAAATTTCGTGGGAAGAACTTTGTATTTGATCAGCGAAGAGCAGAGCAAATCTCTGACGAAGTCATTGCCGTTTGTCATCAGTGTGGAACTTCATGTGACACCCATGTCAATTGTGCAAATGAAGCTTGTCATTTGTTATTTATCCAATGTCAATCTTGTGCCGAAGCGCACATGGGGTGTTGTTCTGACATATGTTCCGAGATCATCCAACTCCCTATGCAACAACAAAAACAATTGAGAAAAGGAACAAGAAACAGTAACAAAATTTTTAAGAAAGGTAGGTCTGAAAAACTTGCTTTTATGAAAAAATAGTTCGGATATATGAATCAATTTTTAATTCCACGGAAAACAGTTGCTGGCCTAATCGTCATTTTGTCAGTTTGGGGATGCTCTGGGGGAAATGAAAGGTTATATTTTTCGTCATTGTCTGATGGGTGGGCACAACATGAGGAGATAGAGTTTTTATTTTCCCCCGAAAAAATCAATCATCCTACAAATCTGTATATCTATTTACGAAATGATAATGATTATCCCTTTTCAAATATCCATCTCATCACCACACTCAAAACCCCAATTGGCGAAACATTGATTGATACCCTTTCTTATTCAATGGCTACCCCCGATGGTGAATGGATTGGACAAGGATATTGGATTCATGAAAACAAGTTGTGGTATAAAGAAGCGTATCGTTTTAGCGCTGTTGGAGAGTATCGATTGGGCATCAGGCCTGCCATGCGGCACAATGAACAAGCAAAATCAATTGAAGTGCTTAAAGGAATTACAGAAGTTGGGATTGGCATAGAAGAAATTCAAGCTGAGCAATGAAAGAGACTAAAAAAACTTATCGTCGCGAAATAAAACTCTTTTGGTGTGTGTTTTTCTTTGGTCTTTTCTCTTTTGTTGGACTTTTTGTAGCTGCTGGGTTTGGTTTGTTTGGCAAAATGCCTGAGTTCCGACAGTTGGAAAACCCGAAAACAAATCTAGCAACACAAATTTTTTCTTCAGACAATAAGATCCTTGGTAAATTTTATTATAATGACAATCGCACCCCATTGGATTATGAAGAGATTCCCAAAGACCTTATCGATGCTTTAATCGCAACCGAGGATGAGCGTTTTTACAGTCATTCTGGTATCGATTTGCGAAGCACCATGAGAGCCATAATTTATTTGGGTGAAAAAGGAGGGGCAAGTACTGTTTCTCAACAATTGGCTCGACAGCTTTTCACAGGTGTTCGTTCGAGAAATACTCTTGATGCAGTGATTCAAAAAATCAAGGAATGGGTGATTGCCATACAGCTGGAACGCCGATATTCAAAAAAAGAAATCATTACCATGTATCTAAACCTTTATGATTTCAATTACAATGCTGATGGTTTGCGATCTGCAGCCAATATTTATTTTTCAAAAGAACCCTCAGACTTGCTTTTAGAGGAATCTGCTATGTTGGTAGGAATGCTCAAAAACTCTTCGTTGTATAACCCTATTCGAAGGCCAACGCTTGTGATTTCAAGGCGAAACATTGTCTTTCAACAAATGCTTCGCAATGAGATGCTCTCTCAAAAAGAAGTTGATTCTTTGCAGCAATTGCCTCTAGAAATTCAATTCAACCCTCAATCTCATCGTGAAGGTCTTGCAACGTATTTCAGGGCTTATCTACGTCAGTTTATGCTCAATTGGATTGAAGAAAACCCTAAGCCAGGTGGAGAAAAATATAACCTTTATTTAGATGGTTTAACAATTTATACCACACTAGACTCCAGAATGCAAACCTATGCTGAAAATGCTGTAAAGGAGCATATGTCCAATCTACAAGACGCTTTTTTTGAGCAGAACACTGCCAGGTGGAACCCCACTGCACCCTTTTTGGATCTCACCGAAAAAGAAATTGAAAGGCTAATGGAACAAGCCATGAGGCGTTCGGAGCGTTGGAGAAAAATGAGGCTTGCTGGTAAAACAGAAGACGATATCAAAGCATCTTTCGAAGAAAAAACAGCGATGAAAATCTTTAGTTGGAAAGGAGAAATTGACACTGTGATGCGTCCTATTGATTCCATTCGTCACTACAAGCACTTTTTGCGTTCGGGTATGATGTCGATGAATCCACAAACTGGGCATGTAAAAGCCTGGGTTGGGGGTATCAACTACAAGCATTTTCAATTTGACCATGTTTTTCAAGGTAAGAGACAAATAGGTTCAACTTTCAAGCCCTTTGTATATGCCTCTGCCATTGATCAATTAAAGCTTTCTCCATGCGACTCTTTCCCTGATGGGTTCTACTGCGTAGAGGCAAGAAAGTTTGGGGCGCATGAAGCATGGTGTCCAAAAAATTCTGGTGATCGCTATACCGGAAAGAGAACCTTGAAAAATGCTTTGGCCAACTCGGTCAATACAATAAGCGCGAGGATCATAGACAAAGTTGGACCAGGGCCTGTGAGCAAACTCGCAACTGACTTGGGTGTCAGTTCAAAAATCCCAAGTGTTCCTTCCATAGCTTTGGGAACTGCCGATTTAAGTGTTTATGAAATGGTTGCTGGCTATGGGTCTTTTGCCAACCAAGGAATTTATGTGAAACCTGTTATGGTCACTCGTATTGAAGATAAAAATGGAACTGTTTTGTTTGAAGCAGCCCCTGAAACGCGTGATGTGCTGAGTGCAGAATCCGCTTATGTTACGCTCAAACTCCTTGAGGGCGTAACAGAATCTGGATCAGGAATCCGTTTGAGACACAGAGGTGCAGAAGAAAACAACCCTTATTTTGGTACTGTTGTGACAGGATATCCCTATGAATTTCAAAATCCAATTGCTGGAAAAACAGGTACCACTCAAAATCAAAGCGACGGATGGTTTATTGGTATGGTGCCAAACCTCGTGACTGGTGTTTGGGTTGGGGGAGAAGATCGTGCAACCCATTTCAATTCTATCGCATATGGTCAGGGAGCGACCATGGCACTTCCCATTTGGGCGTTGTATATGAAAAAGATTTATGAAGATTCAACACTCGGAGTTTCATTGGATTCTTTCCCTGCTCCAAAAAAAGTGGGTATCCCTCTCGACTGTGATTTGCTTGCTAAAATCCGACAACGAAACTCATCAGATGATACCATTAACCTTGAAGATTTAGGGCTTTGACCCTTCTTTGGCTAGCATGCTGTTGTAATAACGTAAATCTCCTGTTACCTCTTTTCCGATCCAGGGCGGCAAAGCAACCTTTTCTTCTGCTGATTGCAGTTCTATTTCTGCAATAATCAAACCTTTGTGATTCCCAGAAAAAACATCCACTTCAAAACAATGGGATTGAAATGGAACCAAATGTCGTGTTTTTTCAATTATTTGCCCCAAGCACAAATCGAAAAGTTGTGTTGCCTCGTCTGGTGAAATTTCTTTCTCCCATTCAAAACGGGTGTCTCCACCAATGTTAGGCTTACCTTTAATTGTTAAAATTGATTTTGTGTCAGTTTTCCTAACGCGAACAGTTCTAGATGGGTCAAGAGATAGATAGCCTTGCACAATGTGGATTGACTTAGTGGCATGTCGCAGGCATTCGTCATGGTTTGAAACGAAAAATTTACGCTCTATTTCAACCACTTTTATTAGTAAACAATGTAAAAAAAACCATGACGTATTTTAGTCATTAAAATTAAAAAACTAATTTTGAAATAGTAATTATTTCCAAATGAAAAAAATAATAAGTTGGCTTTCATGTTTTTCTGTTTTGTTGTTTGCGTCCTCTTGTAGCAACCCAATGGTTGAAGATATTAACACTTCTAAAAATGATTTAACAAATATAAATTCCAATGAAAGCTTAACTTCTCAGTTTCGCCAAATTTATTCAGCCCCTGCCGTTGATACTCGTGCTAATATGTTTGGCTCACAAGATAGTGACGAAAAATGTTTCCAGATTATTTATCCGATTTCTCTCACTTTTCCTGACGGGTCTGAAATAACAATCAACAATGACGAGGACTGGGATGAAATTGACCTTTGGTATGAAGAAAATAAAGATTCTGATGAAGGGCCAGAAATTAAGTATCCTTTTTTCATAAGTCTGAACGGTTCAACATTTGAAGTTAATAATGATGTTGATTTTTTAG
>CACOXF010000038.1 GCA_902631125.1 uncultured Bacteroidota bacterium | reverse complement strand
CAACTTGTTGACAATGGATTTGATGTTCATGTGGCCTATCAGACATCTGGAAATATCGCAGTTTATGACGACGAGGTCATTCGATTCATGCAGTTTTGCCTAGATGCATCTCCTGGTCAACAAACAATCACTGATGAATATCAAAAAATTGTCACTGCTTTTGCAAAAAAGAAGGTTGGTGATATTGATTCTTTGCGCATTCAGGAGCTGAAGGGTCTCATTAGAAAAGGAGAAGCCTTGGCTGCCTGCCGCGTATGTGGTGTGCCAGAAAACAAGGCTCACTTTATGAGTTTACCTTTTTACGAAACTGGAGCTGTCAAGAAAAAACCACATACCAAAAAAGACGTTGATCTGACTGTAAAACTACTGCGAAAAGTAAAGCCGAAAAAGATCTTTGCTGCTGGTGATTTGTCTGACCCACATGGCACACATCACGTATGCCTGCAAGTGATTTTTGATGCTATCAATGAGTTGAAAAAGGCTAGGGATGCATGGTTGAAAGACACACAGGTTTGGCTATACAGAGGAGCGTGGCAAGAGTGGGGTGTCAATGAGATTGAAATGGCAGTGCCACTAAGCCCTAAGATTGTGCTGAGAAAAAGAGAAGCTATTTTCAAACATCAATCCCAAAAGGATCGTGCTATGTTTCCAGGGCCAGATGCAAGAGAATTTTGGCAGCGTGCAGAACAGCGAAATACCCATACCGCAAATCAGTATAACTTACTAGGACTACCAGAGTTTGAAGCTGTGGAAGGCTTTGTTCGCTACAACCCTTAAAATAAAATTTGATTGTCTATCTTGCTTATTTAAACAAATCGAAAAACCCAGATTTATGAAAAAACCTGACTTTACTTTTCGACAAAATTTATTGTCGTTTTATGTATTGATATCAATATTTTTTGTCGCTTGTTCATCCTCAGATGAGCCAAGTGCAGTATTGGATTATAGAATCGAAAAGTTTGATCTTCAAAACAACACCATGGATGTCGTTTTCACCCTTACCAACAACACATCATTCGATTTTATCGAAAACAAATGGTCGTTACACTGGAATCAAATTCTTGGAGAGCCACTGCAAGAAAGCCTTCCCAAAGGAATTGATTTTGAGCGTGTAAATGGCAACTCCTATTTGATTCTAAGGTTTGGTGATTCATGGCAATTACGTGCTGGCGAAAGCATCTCTTTCAGTGCGGCGACAAAAGGTCTGATGAATCGATTGCCCCTAGGCCCTAGAGGTGCATTTGTTGTAACAACTTTACAAACCATTGATTTACAAACCAATATCGACTGGCAAAAGGCAGAGGGACTCGATGGGTTAAACTTGCCGACAGCCAAAGATCGATATCAAAATCTAGCAAATATTAAAACCATCCCAACAGACTCAATCTCATGGGTTGTTCCAAGTCCAAAATTTTCCTCCACACCCCAATCGGAGCGAAATCGCCTAACTAACTGGCGTGTATGTATCAATGGAAAGGCAGAAAGTGATGAATTTGACTTGTTAATTAAAGCCCCTTTTGAAAAAATAGTATCCTCTCTTTTTCCAGCTGTTAGGATCGATTGGGTCGAGTCAGATGAAAGAGCAAATGTAATTCTCAATCTTACAAAAGACATTGCACCTGAAGAATACCATTTGAAAATTAAAGAAGACCGAGTGGTTGTTGACACAGGTTCGTATGGTGGACTATTATACGCCCTTCAATCATTGCTACAAATCGATCAGATTGCAGAATTAGAAAATCGAGGATGGCCTATAATTCAAATTTCTGACAGCCCTCGTTTTAAATATCGAGGGTTTATGCTTGACATCACCCGAAACTTTTTTGGAGTAGACAAACTCAAACAGATTATAGATTTGATGGCGATGTTTAAGCTCAATCATTTTGATATAAAACTCTCAGACGATGAAGGTTGGCGACTCGAAATCACAGGGCTTCCGGAGCTTACTGAAATAGGTGCTAAAAGAGGATTTACAACTGATGAAAGTGACCAGTTAATCCCCATGTATGGGTCTGGGGCAACTGGTGGTATAACTGGAAATGGGTTCTTATCGCAAGATGATTTTGTTTCCTTGTTGCAATATGCCAAAGCAAAAAATATTACCATAATTCCTCAACTCAGTTTTCCCTCACATGCTCGTGCCTCGATTGTTTCGATGGATGCAAGGCGTAACAGGCTCAATGCCTTAGGCGACTACAAAGGTGCCGAAATGTATGCACTCTCTGACCCCCATGACAATAGTGTCTATCAATCTGCTCAGCTATACAATGACAATACCATTAATATATGTATGGAGAGTTCATATAGATTTTTTGATAAGGTAGTTGCAGAGGTTGCAGCCATGTATAAAAAGGCCGATATTCCGCTTAAACATTTTAATATTGGAGCTGACGAGTTGCCTTATGGTGTTTGGGAAGGATCTCCAAGGTGCATAAATTCTACAACTGGCACTGCCAATGATATAGATCTTGAAAGCCTTTACAATGATGCACTTTTACGCATGAAGAGTAGTATTGAAAAGCATGGCGCTGTGATGTCTGGGTGGGAGGATTTTTTACTTGTACACTCTAAAAACAGTCAAAGTGAAACCAAAATAAAAGAGGAGCGATTTGATTATAATGTCATTCCATATTCTTGGAATAATACATGGGGCGGGGGTCGTGAAGACATGGTCTATAAACTTGCCAATGCAGGTTTTAAAATAGTAATGAGCAACTCTTCAGCATTTTATTTTGATATGGCCAACGACAATGACATGGACGCCTTTGGACTGAATTGGTCTGGCTATGTAGATTATTTCGACACTTGGGCAATTGATCCTCAGGATATTTTTGCCAATAAGGCCTTAAATCTAAAGCACAACATCTCATCTGATTATATTTTAAAAACAACCAAACTCAACCCAACCAAGCAAGACAATCTCATTGGGATACAAAGCCAGTTGTGGACTGAAACTGTTACAAGTGAAACAATTTTAGATCAAATGCTAATGCCAAATCTGATTGTATTTGCAGAAAGAGCTTGGGCCAAAAAACCATATTGGATTTCCGATCAAACCAGTGCACAAGAACATGAAATAACAAAAAATTGGAATCAGTTTTTAAATGTCATGGGGAAACGAACACTGCCTTTGATCAACAATCTGTTTCCTGATTTTTATCATGATTTACCAAAGCCAGGGGGTATCATTAAAAACGATTCATTATTTGTCAGAAGTCCATTTCCAGGGATGCGCGTTCACTACACCTTAAATGGGTCAACGCCAAACTCCTTATCAATGGCATATCAACGCCCCATAGCAGTTGATCCTGATGATGTTGTTGTTTTACGCAGCTTTGATAACAAGTTAAAAGGAGGAAAATCTATAACCGTTTTACGTTAATATATTGAGTCTAGTCAACAATAGCCTGATAGACAAGTGCTTTTAGTTTTTGATGATCTTCCAACGTGATTGGAACCACTTGCGTGAAATAAACAACCACTAGCTTTTCTTCGGGGTTTACAAAATAACTGCTATGATATGCACCTCCCCATCCATATTCGCCAACACTCCCCAAAGTGCCGCGATCTCCAAGATCATTGGTGATGGAAAACCCAAGACCAAATCCAGTGCCCCAATCCCACGGAAAACGAACCCCTTCATAGTGATCACCATTCATGTGATCGGCAGTCATCAGCTCCACAGATTTTCTTGATAATAAACGATAATCATTATACAAACCCCCATTTAAAAGCATTTGTAAAAACTTAGCATAATCACTGGAGGTACTCAACAAACCTGCTCCCCCTGAGAAACTTTTGCGAGGGCCATTAATATAATGGCCTTGCGATTCCTCATGTTCAATAGTTCCATCATCTCCATTCTCCTTGGCGCGTACGAGTTTATAATCCACTTGATTGTACACCACACTTAATCGTGATGATTTTTGTTTGGGCAAATAAAAATGGGTGTCAAACATTTCAAGGGGGTCGAGAATTCTCTCTTTCAAAAACACATCCAGCGGCTGTCCAGAAACAACTTCGATAACAGCTCCGAGGATGTCTGTATTGTAACCATAAACGAATGCCTCTCCTGGGTGCGCCTCCATCGGGAGTTTTGCCATTTTTCGAATGGATTCTAAAATCGGCTCATCCTTGTGAGCAAAATACCAACCCTGCAAATCTGCTTTTTTCCATAGATGAGCCGCTGGACCAAAACCATAACCTATCCCTGCTGTATGTGTCATCAGGTCACGTATCCTAATTGGTCTTTTGGCATTCACTATACGATAACGTTTTCTACCTTTTTTCTCGGCTACTTTGGAGTTTTTAAACTCAGGAATATGAGTAGATAAAGAATCTGACAACAACAATTTGCCCTCTTCCTGCAACATCATTATGCCAACACTAATCAATGCCTTGGTTTGTGAGGCAATCCTAAATATTTTATCGTTAGTCATTGGAATTTTATTTTCCATATCACTCATCCCAAAAGATTTATGATACACGATTTTACCATTCCTGGCAACCAGTACTACAGACCCTGGCAATTTCTCATTATCTATATAATTTGTAAAAGCGTGATCTATATTTGACAGTCGTCTTGAAGACATACCTTGGTTTTCAGCTAAATCAGGTTCGAGTTGTTGGCCAAAACCAATCATTCCAAATAGTAACAAGAAGCCAAATTGTATGTATAGAAGATTTCTCACACTTTTAAAATAGATTATACATGGCAATTTATGTTGATTTAAAATTCGCTTTGGTAAATTACTCATTTATTTAATTCTTTTTGCAGTTTATTGCTGTTTTTTAGATTATCAGGACTTCATTATGAAAAATAATTTTTGAAATATAGCAGTCGCTGTATTTACAGTATAATATATTAAAAACTTTGGCTTAATCAAATTCTGATTAGCAAAATATGTCTATATTTAAATCGTTTAGTGTTAAGTCAAAAGTTATTGACGAACAAAACACAAGAATTAACACTAAAGAATAACAAAATGAAAAGAGTCCATTTCTTACAAAACATGTCCTTAGCATTGTTTGGTGTTTCAACACTTGGATTTGCAAATAAAAGCATGAAATCAAAACACCATTTGTTAAAAACGAAAACCAAAAAAACAATTCAACTATCTTTGGCGCAATGGTCACTAAACAAATCCATTCGTGGTGGGACTCTAGATCCCTATGACTTTGCGAAAATTACCAGTGGCTTTGGATTTTCTGGTCTTGAATATGTTACACAGCTATACAAAGACATTTACAATGCAAAAGACAAAAACAAAGCGATTGAAAATTTTGTCAGAAAAAGTCTTGCAGAATCCCAAAAATATAACTTGGATAATGTTTTAATTATGATTGATGGCGAGGGTCGCCTTTCAAATGAAAACGAAACTAAGCGACATCTGGCAGTTGAAAATCACAGCGTTTGGATTGATGCCGCTGCGAAACTTGGGTGCAAAGCAATTCGAGTGAACTTATATGGAACAACCAACCAACAGCTTTGGAAAGAACTCTCAATAAAAAGTTTGAAGTCTCTTTCAGAACATGCCTCAAAGTCCAACATCAATATTGTAGTTGAAAATCATGGGGGTCTTTCGTCTAACGCTGGATTGCTAATGGAGGTCATCAATACAGTAAATCTCCCCAACTGTGGTACGCTTCCAGATTTTGGAAACTTTTGTATTGCCAAAGAAGAAGGTGCATGTGTCAATGAATATGATAAATATAAAGGTGTTCAAGAAATGATGCCTAGAGCATTAGCCGTCAGTGCAAAATCCTATGATTTTGATCTCCAGGGAAATGAAACCAAAATTGATTATGAAAGGATGCTGAATGTTGTTTTAGAGGCTGGTTATGCTGGATATATTGGTGTCGAATATGAGGGAAAACGCATGCCTGTTGAAGATGGAATTCTTCATACAAAACGCTTGATCGAAAAATACATTTTAAGTTCTACAAATGAATCTAAAAATTAAAATTCAACTATCAGTAATGATGTTTCTCGAATTCTTTATTTGGGGGGCATGGTTTGTGACGATGGGGACTTTTTTATCACAAAATCTCAGTGCCTCTGGTTATGAGACTGCAATGGCTTATTCAACACAATCTTGGGGTGCAATCATTGCGCCATTTATCATTGGGTTGATTGCAGATCGTTTTTTTAACGCAGAAAGAATACTAGCGATACTTCATTCGGCTGGTGGCGTGATGATGCTGATGATGGCAAGTGCTGCAAGTTTTGATGATTTCTACCCCTATGTTCTGGGGTATATGGTCTTATATATGCCTACACTTGCGCTTGTAAATTCGGTGTCTTTTTATCAGATGAGTGAAGCTGCAAAAGAATTTTCACTCATTCGAGTATTTGGGACTGTTGGTTGGATTGTCGCAGGTGCCATGATAAGCTATTATTTTTCATGGGATAGTGCTTCTGCTGTTGCTGACGGGATGTTGCAAAACACCTTTCTTATGGCAGCATATGCTTCTTTTGGACTTGGAATATTTAGCTTCTTTTTGCCAAAAACACCGCCAGCAAAAAGTGCAGGCGAAAAGATCAGTCTTCGTGAAATTTTAGGTCTTGATGCGCTCAAGCTCTTTAATGATCGAAACTATCTCGTCTTTTTTATTTCATCAATTCTCATTTGTATTCCTCTTGCATTTTACTATCAACATGCAAATCCATTTTTAACTGATGTTGGGTTGACCAACCCAACAGGAAAAATGGCATTAGGTCAAGTGTCAGAAGTTATTTTTATGTTGCTACTGCCCTACTTCCTTTTGAGACTTGGGTTAAAAAAAACACTCATCATTGGGATGTTGGCATGGGTGCTACGATACATATTGTTCGCTTATGGCGATGCAGATGAAAAAACATATATGTTAATTTTTGGCATATTGCTACATGGTATTTGTTATGACTTCTTTTTCGTCACTGGTCAAGTATATACTGATGCCAAAGCCGGGCCCAAAATCAAGAGTGCTGCACAAGGATTAATTACGCTGGCCACTTATGGTCTTGGGATGTTTGTTGGGTTTTGGTCAGCTGGTAAAATTTATGACATGTATGCTTTAGATGAAGGTCTTCAATGGTCACAAGTGTGGATTGCGCCTACTGGGTTTGCATTTGTAGTATTGTTGATATTTTTAATTACTTTCAAGAACGAAAAAATTGATGTCAATGGCTAAAATACGTATGGGTATATTGGGTGGTGGTGGTGGCTCACTTATTGGACCTGTTCACCGCATCGCCTCATCAATGTTTGATCGGTTTGAAATTGTAGGTGGTGTTTTCAACCCAAACTGGAAGGACAATATAAGATTTGCCAAAAAAATTGGTTTAAACGAAGATCGCATCTACAAAGACCTTGAAGAACTCCTTTCAAAAGAGCGTTCTCTTGCTGAAGATAAACGTATTGAAGTCGTTTCTGTACTTACCCCAAACTTCCTTCATTTTCCCATGGTAAAAAGATTGTTAGAAGAAGATTTTCATGTGATATGCGAAAAACCACTGACGACCAGTTACGCCGAAGCACTTGAGCTTAAGAAACTAAGGGAAGATAAACAACTTATTTTTGCTGTGACCTACACTTACTCTGGCTATCCGATGGTTCGTCAGATGCGAAGCATGATTCAAGATGGCATAATCGGAACTATTCAAAAAATTGATGCCCAATACTATCAAGGTTGGATTAACCCAGTCATTCATGACCCAGAGAGCAGAAAAAAGGTGTGGCGATTACAACCCGAGAAATCAGGTCAAAGCTGCTGTATTGGTGACGTAGGAACGCATGCATTTCAGATGCTTGAATATGTCACAGGGCAACCGATTAAATCCGTTCTTGCAGATTTAAACTATTTATACGAAGACAATGTAATGGATATTGATGGTACAGTTCTTCTTCGTTTAGATGGCAATGCAAAGGGAGTTCTGAGAGCGAGTCAAATTGCAACAGCCGAAGAAAACAACTTTACAGTTGCCATCTATGGAACAAAAGGACACTTGAAATGGGCGCAAGAAAATCCTAACTATTTGTACCATGGACTGGAAGGCTCTCCACTGCAGGTGCTTAAGCCTGGGCATGAGTACAATAGCGATGCAGCAACCCAATCAACCAAGCTCCCCCCCGGACACCCTGAAGGAATCTTCGATGCTATGGGAAATATCTATCATGGCGTCGCTGATGCGATTGCCAACAACCCTCGCGAGGGTTCATACCCATATTTAATTGATGGCGTGCGAGGCATGCAGTTTATTGAATGTGTGATTCAATCCCATAAATCTGGAAATCAATGGACTGAAATCAAATAAGAAAAAATGAAAACAATTAAAGGACCAGCCATATTTCTTGCACAGTTTGTCGATGACAAAGCACCTTTTAATACCCTAGATGGTATGTGTAAATGGGTATCTGATTTGGGCTACAAAGGGATTCAAATTCCAACATGGGAACATTTTTTGATTGACCTTGATCTTGCTGTTGAAAGTCAAGTTTATTGTGATGAACTCAAGGGCAAAATAAATCAGTATGGCTTAGAAATCACTGAACTATCAACTCATCTGCAAGGTCAGTTGGTTGCAGTGCATCCAGCCTATGACATTATGTTTGACAACTTCGCGCCAAAAGAATTAAAAAATAATCCAAAGGGGCGAACAGAATGGGCGATTGAAACAGTGAAGAAAGCAGCAGTTGCAAGCCGAAGACTTGATCTTAACGCTCATGCAACTTTTTCAGGTGCTTTATTGTGGCACACTTGGCACCCATGGCCACAACGTCCACCTGGTTTGGTCGAAATGGGATTTGCCGAACTCGCAAAACGATGGCTGCCAATCTTAGATGTTTTTGAAGATAATGGTGTTGATATCTGCTATGAAATTCACCCTGGCGAAGATCTACATGATGGGGTGACTTTTGAAAGGTTTTACGATGCCACCCAACAGCACAATCGTGTTAAAATACTATACGATCCAAGTCATTTTGTTTTGCAACAACTTGACTATTTATCCTATATCGATCATTATCATGAATTTATAAAAGCTTTTCATGTAAAGGATTCAGAATTTAATCCAACTGGAAAAAAAGGTGCCTTTGGTGGATATGAAGATTGGCAAAACAGAGCCGGAAGATATCGATCTATTGGGGATGGTCAAATCGACTTTAAAGCGATATTTTCTAAACTCACTGAATATGGCTGTGATGTTTGGGCTGTTATGGAATGGGAATGCTGTATCAAAAGCCCTGAGCAAGGAGCCAAGGAAGGTGCAGAATTTATACAAAAACATATCATCCAAACAACTGATAAAAAGTTTGATGATTTTGCTGGCGCAAAATTGGATGAAAAAAAATTAAAATCAATTTTAAATCTTAAATAATGAATCCTTTAATTTACATATTTACATTCATTCTTTTAGTTGGTTGTAACCCCACTAAAAAACAAAAGAAAGAAGCAAACAACAACGAAACCGAATGGGTCTCGTTGTTTGATGGTGAGACCTTGAACGGATGGCATATTTACAATGGCGGTGTTCCAGAAAAATTTTGGACAGCTGAAGAAGGTGTATTGAAATTTAATCCTCCAACAGAAAAAAAAGATAAGGGTCGTTCCTATAACATTGTAACTGACGACGAGTACACAAATTTTGAGCTTTCAATTGAGTGGAAAATTTCAGAAGGTGGTAATAGTGGTATTTTTTGGGGAGTGGTCGAGGATCCAGATTTATCAGAGCCTTACTACACAGGACCTGAAGTACAAATACTGGATATTGATAAGGCGAAATACGATTCTTCACGTGAGAAAGAAGATGAATTCTATCAACCAGGTGCATTGTACGACTTGTCTAGACCATCAGAACAAGTCGCGAAGCCTGCAGGAATGTGGAACCATGTTGTCATTCATATTAATCATGAGAAAAATCATGGCCATGTGGTGCTGAACTCTGTTAAAATTCATGAGTTTCCAATCAATGGGGTGCAATGGGAGAAAATGATTGCTGGTTCCAAATTTAAAGACTGGAGCAAGTTTGGCACTTATAAAACAGGAAAGATTGGACTTCAAGATCATGGGAATCCAGTTGCATTTAAAAACATTAAAATCAAAAATTTAAGATAACCTTGAAAAAAATACTATTATTTCTAGCCGTAGTATTGATCTCATGTGGTCAGGAAAAAAAAACAGAAAAGAAGAAGGCTACTTATGGTCAAATAAGTATTGCTACTTCCCAAAAAGATGAAAGTACAAGTTCGTCTTCACAGGTTGATTTAACGAATTATGGTATTGGGCCTGTAAAAGATCTCGTTTTTTCAGATATTGATGATAAAATGGTGCAGCTAGGAAAGCAACTTTATGATCAAAAATGCACTGCTTGCCACAAGTTTGACAAGCGTTATATCGGGCCAGCGCTAAATGGTCTTTACGATCGTAGAAGCCCTTCGTGGGTCATGAACATCATGCTCAACCCAATTGAGATGGTCAAAAAAGATCCCGTTGCCATGCAGTTACTTGAAGAATACAACAATGTCATTATGTATAATCAAAATCTGACTTACGATGAGGCAAGGGCAATAGCAGAATACTTGCGTTGAATAAAATGTTCTTCTATTTATAATTTACATCTAATTCCCAACCATCCCTATAGCTTCCCCGTATGATGTGGTCGAGGTCTGGTCGATTGATCACACGCATATTTTTTCCATCCCATTTCAACTTTCGTGGTGGCGATTCATCCCAAGCCTTTTGTTGTTGTTGAGAATTATAAATAGCCAAATTCCCCATCAATATAATTTCTGTTAATTTACCACCTGAAGCAAAATCGGACTTTGCTGAACCACCATCAATACAGGCTTCAACAAAATCTAACGCATGCGATTTTGACGCGATAGCTTTGGAAGCTTTTTCTTTTATTAATTTTGGGATTCCATTTTTCTTGTTCTTGAGAAATAGTCTTGGATTACGAGAATAAAAATCTGCAATGATGATTCCTTTTTCTCCATAAATGATTGTGCCTCCGCCTGATGCTCCAAGTTTTTCGTTTAAGTCTAAGCCCTCAGGGTGATTTGGTAAAATTCCTCCATCATACCAATTGAGATTTACAACACTATCATCAATTTCAAATTGCATTTGAACTTTACTGCTTGCGGGGAAAGTGATCAAGTTTTCAGCTCGCTTAAAGTCATCGATCCAAAATTCAGTATTGCTTGACTCTACACTAATAGGAAAGTCAAGATCTAAAGCATTGAAAGGTGTTTCGATAATATGACAACCCATATCACCCAATGCCCCAGTTCCAAAATCCCAATAACTTCTCCATTTGAAAGGAAGGTATGCTGGACTGTATGGTCGATAAGCTGAGGGGCCTAGCCATTGATCCCAATTGAGGGTTTCTGGAACCTCTGCTTCTTTTGGCAGGTTGCTAAAACCTTGTGGCCAAACTGGACGATTTGTCCAGCAATCAATTGTTGTGACTTTGCCAATATCTCCTTTGTCAATCCAACCTTTAATAATTTTTGCCCCACCATCAGAAACCCCTTGATTTCCCATTTGGGTTACGATTTTTTCTTCTTGTGCTGTTTCTGCCATTAAACGAGCCTCATAGATATTATGAGTCAATGGCTTTTCAACATAAGCATGTTTTTTTGCACACATAAACGGAAGCGAAATACATGCATGCGTATGATCCGGAGTAGCAACCATTATTGCATCAATTTCGTTGAGATGTTTGTCATACACATCTCTAAAGTCTTGGTAATAATGAGCATTTGGATAGGCATTAATGGTGTTAATTGCTTGATTGCGATCAACATCACAAAGAGAAACAATCCGAACTTTAGTTGTAGCTTCAAGTGCTTGTATAAGACTCTCACCTCGGCCGCCAACGCCAAAACAAGAAAGATATAACAAATCACTTGGCGCTGTGTGTTGTTTCCCCAACACAAATGATGGTACAATTGTGAATGCCAAAGAGCTTACACCAGCTTGTTTTAAAAACGATCTTCTTTTCATGGAATAATTTTAAACAGACTAAAATTCATAATCATAAAAATTGGAATAGTCAAATTGAATTTACAAATTAGTAAAGTTTTTTTTAAATACTTTTAATTCATAAATATTTTTCTACATTAGAGAATATGAAACCTACAACTACAGTCTAAAAATTATTGTAAGTTTATGTGCTTAAAATTTAAAATCATTTAACTCAATAATGAATGAATCTAGGTAATGAAACAACATTTGATGCCATTGTTGTTGGAACAGGCATAAGTGGTGGCTGGGCAGCAAAAGAGCTCACAGAAAAAGGTTTAAAAACCTTGGTTTTAGAAAGGGGGCCTATGGTCCGTCATATTGAAGACTATCCAACCATGAATATGGATGCATGGGATTTTGAACATGGGAATGTTATTACAAAAAAAACCAAAAAACGTCAAGCCAAACAAAGCAGAACTGGTTACACGACTAAAGAGGCAACCAAACACTTTTTTGTCGATGACATTGATCATCCATACAACGAGGATAAATGTTTTGACTGGATCCGAGGGTATCATGTTGGTGGTCGATCTCTACTTTGGGGCAGACACAGTTACCGACTGAGTGATTATGATTTTGAAGCAAATGCTAAAGACGGCATCGCCGTTGACTGGCCCATTCGTTATAAAGATATTGCGCCTTGGTATTCTTATGTTGAGAAGCATGTTGGAATTTCAGGTGAAAAATTAGGTTTGCCTCAACTCCCTGACAGTGAGTTTTTGAAACCAATGGAGCTAAAGTGCACAGAAAAGCACCTTAGAGATGCATTGAAAAAAAATTATTCAAATCGAGTCCTGACCATGGGTAGAATGGCTCATGTGACTGAGGGCTCAAAACCTGGTGCTGGTCGCATAAGCTGTCAATATAGAAATCGCTGTTCTAGAGGTTGCCCGTTTGGTTCTTATTTCAGTAGCCAATCCTCTACCCTTCCTATGGCTGAGGCGACTGGAAACATGACATTAAGACCAAATTCTATTGTGTATGAAGTCGTCTTTGATTCCGAAACCAAAAAAGCATCAGGAGTGAAAGTAATCGATAGGGAAACGAATATGACATATACCTACAATGCTAAAATCATATTTCTGTGTGCATCAGCAGTAGCTTCAACATCGATACTCATGCAATCAAAATCAAGATACTTTCCAGAGGGTATGGGCAATCGCTCGGGTGAGCTCGGTCACAACATCATGGACCATCACTTTAAAGCAGGTGCTTACGCTACATTTGATGGTTTTCAAGACCAGTATTACACAGGAAATCGCCCAGGTAATTTTATTATTCCACGATTTAGAAACTTGGGAGGCGACACAAATCATAAAGACTTTATCAGAGGATATGGCTATTATGGCAATAGCAAACGCGACGTATGGCCGCAACCAGTAAAGGAAATGGGCTATGGTGCAGATTT
>CACOXF010000037.1 GCA_902631125.1 uncultured Bacteroidota bacterium | reverse complement strand
GGATCAAGCCCTGATCATGATACATCGCCAAAATAGCATCATAATTTTTGTAAGATTTCGATCCAAAAAAAGCATCTGCAGAGAATGGTCCATTTATCTCTGTCTTTTCAATATCTAAGTTTTGTAGCAAAGGCACTAGGGTGTTTATTTCTTCCTTACCGATGACTCCCTGATCTCCTGAGTGGGGGTTTAGTCCCAATACAGCAACACTAGGGTTTGTGATGCCAAAATCATTCTGTAATGAATGGGCCACTGCTTTGAGTTTACTTTCAATTCGATCGGCAGTGATGTGCATGGCAATGTCTTTGACAGGAACATGATCTGTCGCCAATGCAACTCGGATGTCCGTATGCACCAAAAACATTAATGCTTGGCCATCAAACTTTTGTGCCAAAAAGTCGGTATGTCCCGGGAAATTAAACGCCTCACTTTGAATGGCTGCCTTGTGAATGGGTGCAGTCACCAAAGCATCGATGGTACCCTGTTGCAAAGCTTTGCTTGCTTCCTGTAATGATTTCACTGCACTTTCGCCTGCTTTTGCATCCACTGTTCCGTACTGGGGTTGGATCGGTTCTGACCAACAGTCCACCACGTTCAACACCCCGTGTTTGGGTTGGTCATCTAGGCGTTCGATGGGGAGTTTTAGATTGAAATGATTGGCTTGTTGCAGCACAAAATCAACATGAGCGTAGACGATGGGCGTACAAGTAGCTAAGTATTTTGAGTCGCTAAAGGTCTTCAGGACCACTTCGGGACCAATGCCATTTGGATCACCAATTGAAATGCCAATGGTAATGCTCATTTTATACGTATTTTTGGCAAAGTTAATCAAATTTGTAGCGATGTTTACTGGTATAATAGAGAGTATGGGCGAGCTTATCAAAGTGGAGAAGGAGCAAAAGAATATTCATTTCCATATTCGAAGTGTTTTGGCAAAGAGGATCAAAATCGATCAGAGTTTAGCACACGACGGCGTATGTTTGACAGTGGTGGATATTCAAAGTGATGTGTACACTGTAACGGCGGTGCATGAGACCCTTCAAAGATCAGCATTGAGTATGTGGTGTGAGGGTCGAAAAATCAACTTGGAGCGTGCCATGAAACTCGGTGATAGACTCAACGGTCATTTGGTGCAGGGTCATGTAGATCAGGTTGGTGAATGTATAAACATTGGCGATCAAGGGGGTAGTTGGCAGTTTGATTTTCGTTTTTCTCCCAAAAATCACAGTCTTGTGATTGAGAAAGGATCACTGTGTATCAACGGCACGAGTTTGACTGTTTTTAACGTCACCGAAAACAGTTGTAGTGTTGCCATTATTCCCTACACCTATGAACACACCAACTTCCACCAACTACAGCCCGGCGACCTAGTGAATTTGGAGTTTGATATGATTGGCAAATACGTTGCCAAAAGCAAGATATAAATTATTATTCAATCAAAACCGTTCAAAAACGGCTAAATACAAATTTTTTGATAGCTTGCCAAAAACCATACAAGTCAGTGGCCTTCAACGTGGGTTGTATATCTTTCAAATTCATACCCTCAACAATGAAGTTCTGACAAGAAAATTGATGGTGCGCTATTTGTCAAAGATGTCATTGAGCAGTTTGGCCAATCGCAAACCTCCTTTGTGAAGGCGATGGCGAACTAGCGGAAAATACTCTCTTTGGTACGCATGTCCTAGAAATTCATCTTGCGCTACACTTCCATAAATCTGCTTGGCATAACTCTGAGATTCATGCATCCAGTCAAGGACAGAAGTGCTAAGGATGGTTTGTTGTTTTTCTGCTGTGTATATTGGTAGGTTATTAGCGAGTTCTGTATAACTCATTTGGTACCCATTGATCATCTCTATGTCCCATACCTTGTGTAAGTTGCTTTTTTTGCCAAACCAAAAGACAGTGATGTCGTTACCACCGCGATCTTCCGAACGACCTACGTGCAGGGGTTGGTGCATATCGCCAACAAAGTGAATGAGTAGTCTCAAGTATAGGGCCTTGTCCTCTCGGCGGGCTTCGTTGTCCTGAAGCACTCCCACACAGTGCTGAATCGCATTATACACATCCCCTTTGGGGTTAGGCTTTTCGTCACCATAACGCTTGTCCAAAGGCATATTAACATAGTGCCAAGGATCAAAATGTTTGAACTCTTTGTTAGATCGGATTTCATCTCCGTAAGTAGAGACAAACGCAAGGGATTCGCCTTGTAAAAGATCATCTACAGCAGCTTTGGTCTTTTTGGTTAGGTGTTTTTCAGCCACAAACCCAATCACCCGATGGCCTGTCTGACCCCAGTCAGATACTTGCACATTTGTAAATGCAAATTGTAAAATCAAGAAAGGCAAAAACAATTTCTTCATTCTGGGTTGAATTGTAAATATAGTATAACGCAAATGTTTTCACCTCATTTGAAAAATCCAATCGGCTGGATTTTTGGGGGTAGTGTTATAAAAGACGCTAAACTGTAAGGTGGTGCGTTGGGTCGTAGGGTTGGTGAAAATAGTACCAATCTCTTGTTTGGAAACGACCTTATCGCCCTTTTGCACAGATACTGATGCTAAGTTTTTATAAGCCGTCACATAGTTCCCATGCTGGATCAACATAATAGGATTACTCCCCTGAAATTGGACGATATTCAACACTGTTCCTTCAAACACTGCGCGTGCTTTTGTTCCAGGGCTTGTAGCGATAGTAACCCCATTGCTTTTGACGGTTGTGGTGCGAACAACCGCATGGCGTTGGGTGCCAAATTTTTGAATCACCACTCCTTTTCTAACAGGCCAAGGCAACCTACCTTTGTTGGCATTAAAATTTGCTGCCAAGGCTTTGGCCTCTGGCGTGAGCGCAAAGCTTACATTGGTTGTTCCTGCGTTTTTGTTCGAAGCTGCAATCGCCTCACGAATCAAGCGGTCGATTTCTTTATCAATCTTTTCCGTTTGACGCTGTTTCTTTTTTATCTGTGCTGCGTATTTGCTCTCGTTCAAACGCAATTTTTGAAGCACCTTTTGCTGTTTATTTCGCTCTTGTTCAAACTGCTCCTGCGCTTTGCGATTGTCTGATAACAATTCCTCTTTCACTACTTTTTGCGACACCAATATTTCATTCAGTTGGCGCAGTATTTCTGTTTTTTTATCAATGTTTTCACCTTGCTGTTTGCGATAAGCTGCATATTGGTTCATATAACGAACGCGTTTGATGGCCTGCCAAAAATTTTCAGAGGAAAACAAAAACATCAATCGATTTTGCTGAGAGGAGTTTTTGCGAGACTTCACAATCATAGATGCATAGTCCACTTTCAAAATCGCAAGCTCTTCCTCTAAGGCAGAAATATCAGTTTGGTTTTTATTGATCTGACTGGTAAGTGTATTGATTTGGCGATTGGTCAGTCGAATCAATTCTCGTAAGCGATCTATTTTCAAAAACAGATCTTCGAGCGATTCTAAGGCATCGGCTTTTTGATTTTTATTTTTTTGAAGCATCCCATTAATTTGCACAATTTCTTGCTGGAGTTGTTTTCGTTGTGCCTCCAAACGAGCACGTGCGTCTTGTCCATAGATTTCCCCATAAACTAAACCCAACAATACCAACAACAGCAGTTTCCTCATAAACGTGTGTAAGATTTTGGAATGGAAAATGGCGTGCGAATGCTAGTATTGATTTCTGCTTTTCTAAATTCAAACTCCAACTGAGCTGTTTCGCCCATACTTTGTCCTTCATAACGAATCTTCATCGGAATCCACTGCCCTGACATTTGTTGATAGTCGCTGTAGTGAATCACCAATCGTTTTTGTCCAAAGGTTAGCAGCTGTTCGATCATCATAAACTGCTGGTCGTAGATCTTGCTCAATCGCAAGTTCCCCTGACGAGATTTGAGTATATATCCATCTTTGATGACTGCGAATCGAACCCTGCGATTTGGAGTTTCAAACAAAGAAACACCTCGCAAGCTGTTTTCAATTTGAGCATAGTTGAGCGAAAAACCGAGCGCATCTTCAATTGCTGAAAAGTCTCCTTCAAAAAAAGTTTTTCCAATTTGTTCGTAAAAAGAAACCCCTGTCTTATCGATTTTCGCTCGCCCAACTGGAACAATCATCGCTGCGTTGACCCAAATCAATTCATTTGCACGAATTCGAATGCTGGTCGAAATTCGCTGACTGGTATCTCCTTGAAATACTGTGACCGATCCACGCATATCAAGGGTATTCCAAGTGGGTTGGATTGTTTGAATCTGCTCGATCAGGTCTTTGGCGTTTGTGGCTTCTATATCACTAGTTGGTTTTGGTCGCAAGACGCCACAACTATTGACAGTTAATGCAATCATCCCCAAAAACAAAACCCTGCGCATCACTCTATTTTAGTTCAGAAAAGTCCCCCAGACTGATGAAGGAAAAGTCCCCATTGAATTTGACATGGTTACCCAACATTGCTTCTTTAAATTTGACACCACTCAATTCACAATGAGATTGAATGATGCTGTTTTCAATTGTACTGTTTTCAATTCGAGTTTGTGGCCCAATCGACACAAAGGGCCCAATTGTACTGTTGTGGATTTCAACTCCATTAGCGATGTAACAAGGAGGGATAATCGTACTATTTTTACTGCCATAATTTCCTGCCAACTTTTCCCCTTTCTTTTCAAGAATCTGCAGCATTCGTCGATTGGTTTCTATGGTGATTGATGGGTTTCCACAGTCCATCCACTCTGATACTTCTGCAGTAGTAAATCGTTTGCCTTTATCCATCATTCGCAAAATACCATCGTTGATTTGATACTCCCCACCACGTGTTAGGTTTTCATCCATGACAGCAGTGAGTTCGTTTTTCAAATCAGTAGCTTCTTTGAAATAGTAGATTCCAATCACAGCCAAATCAGACACATGGTCTATTGGCTTTTCGACCAGGCCTTTGATATCCCCTTGGTCATTGATTTCAACAACTCCATAAGCTTCAGGATTATTCACCTTTTTAACCCAAATAGTAGCATCTGCCTTATTGTTCAACTCAAAATCGGCACGAATAAGGGTGTCTGCATACGCAATAACAGTAGGGCCGTTGAGCAGTGGCTCAGCACACATGATAGCGTGTCCTGTTCCCAATGCTTCAAGCTGACGAAAGATATGTGCTTTTGCTCCTAGGTTTTCTGCCAGTTTTTGGAGCTCATCAACCATTTCATCCCCAAAAAAGACAGGGTCTCCCAAAACAAAACCAATGTTGTTGACTGCTTTATCGGTAAGCTTGACGATGTCGCTTACCAAGCGACTGACAATGGGCATTCCTGCCACAGCGAGCATGGGTTTTGGGGTGGTGAGTGTATGTGGTCGTAAGCGAGAGCCGCGTCCGGCCATGGGTACGATAATGTTCATATTTTCATTTTATGCCTGTGCTTCCAAACCCCCCTGCTCCACGATCGGAATCGCTGAGTAAGTCTGTTTCTTTCCAGTGAATTGTTTCATGCTTTGCAATGACCAACTGTGCAATGCGATCGCCATTGTTGATGGTAAAGGGTTCGTTCGATAAATTAATCAGTATCACCCCAATTTCACCTCGGTAGTCTGCATCAATCGTGCCAGGGGCGTTGAGTACTGTGATTCCACTTTTGATTGCCAAACCACTGCGTGGTCGCACTTGCGCCTCCACACCTATTGGGAGTTCGATAAACAATCCTGTTTTGACAATCGTTCGTTCAAAAGTCTCTAAAACGATTGCGCTGTCGAGTTGTGCGCGTAAATCCATCCCTGCCGAAGCATTGCTTTCATATGAGGGCAGCGCGTGGTCAGATTGATTTACGATTTGAATTGTCATTTGTGATCAATTGTTTTCATTCATTTTTCTCTAAGATAAGACCCAAGAACAAAAATACAAAAAGCATTAAAGAGGAGGTTGCGTAAGCGGGGAATAATGATGGCTACACCATTGGTAAATGTTTCTCTGATAAACTGTCTCGGATTGAACAAGCAGTTGAATTTCTTTCTAAAATACATCGAATCGATTGCTTTACCAAACTACACATACAGTAGCGTTGGTTTTATATTTGGTTTTTTATGAATATATCGCTGGGGTTTATTCATATATCTATAATAAATCATCACTTGGTGTTTTGGGGACTTCGGGGGTTGATTTCCATATTCCTTTACTAGATTGGCATCTAAAATCAATTCATTTTGATGCTGTTTTTTTTCATTGATATTGGCGCAATAAACTGCCCTTTTAGACGATGAGTCATCAGTTTTCCAAACCCCTGAAGCATTCGCATATAAGACGCTATCAAGCGTTGCAAAGGGTTGCGCCAAAATGAGTTTCAGTATATATCCTTTTCCACTTTCTTTTCTTCCTGCAACCCATGGGGTAATCGTTAAGTCAATAATTTCAAAGGGGGGGTTCGACTTGTGTGTTTTCCACAACATTGGGTGTAGTCATGCGAGAAGCTATACTACATCTTGCGAAGAAACTGAAAATAACAAATAAAAAAAGTGGTTTCATGCTAATGAAAGGTATAAAACACTCAACAGATAAGGTAATTAACCATTCAGTGCTTCAGCACCCCCAACAATTTCGAGAATTTCATTGGTAATGGCTGCTTGACGTGCTTTGTTGTAGGTGAGTTTGAGTTGGTCTCTTAACTCTGTGGCATTGTCAGTGGCCTTATGCATGGCAGTCATTCGAGCGCCGTGCTCACTTGCAAAAGAATCTCTCAGTGCCTTAAACATTTGGGTTTTAAGGGCTTTAGGAATCAGCGTGCTCACTATCTCTTCTTGGGCTGGCTCGTAGATATAATCAGAGATTGAAGCTGTCTCCGCCTCGACAGGAACAATTGGCAAAAACTGTTCAATCGTAACAAGTTGGGTCGCTGCGTTTTTAAAACGATTATAAACCAAATCTATTCGATCATAATCCCCATCGGCATAGTATTCCATTAGTTGATCGGCAACCGCAGCCACATTTGCAAAGTTCAATTCGTCAAACACATCACCGCGATTGTCAGCAACAGAAAAGTCTTTGCTAAGGATATCGTTTCCTTTCTTCCCAATGGTGAACACATCCACTTGTTTACCAGCATAATTGTTGTCACGCTGTGCAATTACCTCTTTGATGATGCTAGAATTGAACCCCCCACAGAGTCCTCGATTGGAGGTAATGGCAACCAAAAGTACTTTCTCAACAGGTCTTTCGGTGGCAAACACACTTCCCGAAGCATCTTCGGTCGAACCACTGAGGTTTTGCAAAAGCTCTGTCAGTGTATCGGCATACGGGCGCATGGCTGTGATTGCGTCTTGTGCTTTTTTGAGCTTCGCTGCAGATACCATTTTCATGGCACTAGTGATCTGCATGGTCGAGGAGACCGATGCGATACGGCTGCGAATTTCCTTGAGGTTTGCCATGCTATCCTATCGATTTAAGATTTATAATTGGCTGCCACATCCGATGCGGCTTTGGTCAAGGTGTCGATAACCTTGTCTGTGAGTTTGCCTGCCTTAATATCGTCGAGTACCTTGCGATGCTTGGCATTGAGTAACTCGAGATATGCGCGCTCAAATTCTTTTACTTTTTCAACAGGGACCTCACGCAATAGGTTTTTAGACCCTGCGTAAATAATCGCCACCTGATCCTCAACAGTGAAAGGATCGTTTTGGGCTTGCTTTAAAATCTCAACATTTCGCTTTCCTTTCTCAATCACATTGAGTGTTGCTGCATCGAGATCGGAGCCAAACTTGGCAAAGGCCTCAAGTTCGCGGAACTGTGCTTGATCGAGTTTGAGTGTTCCCGCAACCTTTTTCATCGATTTAATCTGTGCAGATCCCCCAACTCGAGATACTGAAATCCCTACATTAATCGCTGGGCGAACACCTGAGTTAAACAAGTCCGACTCTAAGAAAATCTGACCATCTGTAATCGAGATAACGTTTGTTGGAATATAAGCAGAAACATCCCCTGCCTGGGTTTCGATGATTGGCAAAGCAGTCAATGAACCTCCCCCTTTGACCGCTGGTTTAAGCGACTCAGGAAGGTCGTTCATGCCTTTGGCAATATCATCGTCATTGATGACTTTTGCTGCACGCTCAAGCAATCGCGAGTGTAAATAGAATACATCTCCAGGATAAGCCTCTCGTCCAGGTGGGCGACGTAACAAAAGAGATACCTCACGATAGGCAACTGCTTGTTTGGACAAATCATCATAAATGATAAGTGCTGGGCGGCCAGTATCTCTAAAATATTCTCCAATTGCAGCCCCTGCAAAAGGTGCATATACTTGCATTGGTGCTGGGTCTGATGCGTTGGCAGCAACAATGGTGGTGTAGGCTAATGCGCCTTTGTCTTCCAACACCTTGGCGATGGTTGCAACAGTCGATGCCTTTTGGCCAACTGCTACATAAATACAGTACACAGGCTCGCCAGCATCATAAAATTCTTTTTGATTAAGGATCGTGTCAATACAAACTGTTGTCTTTCCAGTTTGGCGGTCGCCAATCACCAACTCACGTTGCCCTCGCCCAATGGGAATCATCGCGTCGATCGACTTGATTCCAGTTTGGAGTGGCTCGTTTACTGGCTGACGGAAAATTACACCCGGTGCTTTACGCTCAAGTGGCATCTCATAGATGTCGCCACTGAGGGCTCCTTTGCCATCAATTGGATTTCCGAGGGCATCGACAACACGTCCAACAACACCCTCTCCTACATTAATGGAGGCGATGCGTTGCGTGCGTTTTACAGTATCTCCTTCTTTCACTCCTTTTGAAGGGCCCAAAAGTACGACTCCAACATTGTCCTCTTCAAGGTTTAGAACGATTCCTTCCAATCCTGAGTCAAAAGAAACCAACTCTCCATATTGTGCATTGGACAAGCCATACACCCGAGCAATTCCGTCTCCGACCTGGAGTACACTTCCGACTTCATCTAACGAAACGCCGGTGTCAAACCCTGTTAATTGTTGTTTTATGATTGCGGATACTTCCGCTGCTTTTACATCTGCCATTGTCTATGCTAATGCTTTTCGATTACTTAACTTATGTTCTAAGGATTGCAGTTGGTTGGCAACACTTGCATCAAATTGCTGGTCGCCCAAACGCAATATAAATCCTCCGATTATGTCCTTATCAACTGTACTGACCAACTCAACTTTTTTGTCAGTAAGTGTTTTGATTTTTTCCATCACTGCCTTTTCAAGATCGGGCGTTAGTGGTGTGGCTGTTGTCACATTGGCCTCTTGTTTGCCGAGGAGATCTTGATAGAGTTGTTTATATTTAAGCGCTATTCCATCCAAATGGTTGGCACGATTGTTTTCGGCAACCAAAGCCAAAAGCGTTTTGACAACAGGTGATACTTTCCCAAATACCGATTGCAATGTGTTGCCTTTCAGCTCAGCACTGATCACTGGGCTAGATAACACCGCCTTTAATTCATGACTGTTCTCTACAGTAGTGAAAATTGCCTCCATATCCTGCGCAACTTGGTCAACTGCTTTTTGTTCTTGTGCAGTTGCAAGTAGTGCTTTGGCATAACGAATAGCGACTCTCGTTCCTTTCATGAATTAAAGATTTACGTCTTTGAGCAACTTTTTAACCAGTTTGCTTTGTTTTTTGTCGTCTGCTAAAGTCTCTTTGGTTACTTTTTCAGCGATTTCAATTGAAATTGATGCTACTTGTTGTTTGAGTTCTGCCACAGCCGCTTGCTTTTCGGTTTCAATTGCTGCTTGTGCTTGCGTCATGATTTGAGCTGCTTGTGTTTTGGCTTCATCTTTTGCGTCGTCGATCATCTTTTGTTTGATCTTTCTTGCTTCCTTTAGAAGACCATCACGCTCTGCGCGGGCTTCTTTGAGAATCCGCTCATTGTCAGCTTGCAAGTTTTGCATTTCTGCACGAGCATCTTCTGCCGATTGAAGTGCGCTTCGAATCCCTTCCTCACGATCATTGATCGCATTTAGAATCGGGTTCCACGCAAACTTGCGCAACAACAGAAGAAGGCCAACGACAATGAATGTCTGCCAAATGAATAGTCCAAACGAGAATTCTCCCAATAGCTTTTCCATATCCTTACATTTATTCAGCAGCGGGTGGATAACTTACACAACCTACTGCTGTTGAAGTGTTGAGTTATACTGCAAACAATGCTGCAAAACCGATTCCCTCGATAAGGGCAGCTGCAATCAACATTGCAGTTTGAATCTTTCCATAGGCTTCTGGCTGGCGAGCGATCGCTTCCATAGCAGAGCCGCCAATGCGGCCGATTCCCATTCCTACTCCGATTACTACTAGTCCTGCCCCTACAATTGCTGGAATTTCCATAATGATTATTGTTTTAAATGTTAAAAATGTTAATGTGCTTCTTCGTGTTCTTCAACTGCAAATCCAAAATACAATGCGGATAACATGGTGAAAATATACGCTTGTAATAAGGCAACTAAAACCTCGATAATCGAAATTGCAAATGCCAATACAAATGATAAACTACTGCCGAGCCAATTGTTGAAGATAAACATCAGGCCAATGAGACTCATCAATACGATATGACCCGCTTGGATATTTGCATACAAACGGATAAGCAATGAAAACGGTTTGATAATAACACCCAATAATTCGATGGGTGCTAATACAATTTTCATCAAAACTGGCACACCTGGCATCCAGAAAATATGTGCCCAATAATTTTTATTTGCTGTTAGGTTGGTAATCAAAAAAGTGAGCAGAGCAAGGCCAAAGGTAACAGCAATATTTCCAGTGACATTAATCCCCAAAGGAGACAATCCCAAAATGTTTAAAAACCAAATAAAGAAGAAAATCGTGAGTAAATAACTCATATACTTTCGGTAGTGACTCTCTCCAATGTTTGGAATGGCAATGTCATCTCTTATGTACAAGACAACCGGTTCAAAAAATCGCCCAACACCAGCAGCAATGCTGCCATTGGTTTTGTATGAATTTGCCAGACTGCGAAACAAGAAAAACATCAAAGCAGCTGTAAACAACATGGTAACTACGCTTTTGGTCATCGACAAGTCAAGAGGTTTGTCGTTGGTCACTTTTTTATTTGGGTCATAAGAAATTGTTCCGTCGGCATCTGTACGATATATTTTGCCATGGTAGAGCTTGTAGTACTTTGATCCAACTTTGTGAACTGCTTTCCCATGCTTGAGTTTACCAGAAAAGAATGTTACCAATCCATCATCCCACAAAATCACTGGGAGCGAAAATCCAATGTGTTTTTTCTTGCCTTCGTCTGTGGTGTAAGAGCCAATCGAAAAGTCGTGTGTGTCTTCTAAGTGGTGACGAATATATGCCTTGATTTCGGACTTTAGGTCGCCTGATTTTTTTTCGTCTTTTATTGTTCCATCAGTTGCCAGAGCAAAGAGGCTGGAGAAGACCAAAAGTATCGCCGAAATATATTGTTTTTTTTTCATGCGAATTCCGGTTGCAAATGTAATTTATTTACAATTAAAAATAAAATGGATTTGGACAAAAAATCTGAACTATTTTCTTTGCAAAGCCCTCGACCCAGCGTAGGTCATGGCAAATAAAGAAATCAGGTAGGGAACAAAAAACAAGCTGAGTTCGTCACGACCCACGGTACCATCATCTTTAAAATTGGGGTGGATCAACAGAAAGAAAACAGCAAGCTTCAAAACACTGCCCCCCATAAACACAAAGCCAACGAGCAAGGCATTTTTTCTATGTGTGACGAGCACCCCCAAAAAAATAAGAGTTGCCAACACATAATTTAGTCCATAACATAGCCACATCAATTGGATTTGCCCCCAAAGTTGGTCGGGCATCATTATGGAGTGAACAGCAAATACCCCTGACAATGCAATGAGCAAGCCCCCAGCTAGATAGAAAACTGGTTTAGTCATTCTTAAGTTTTTTGAGTTGCTGCAACAAAATAATTAATGAAACCAAAAGCCCAACCAAAACACAAGCCAAGGTAAATGTACGATCTGTGTTATAGGTGCAATCAAGCCATTGTCCTAATCGAATGAATACATAAATTGTGATGCCGAGTTGGATACCAAAACCCGAGAGAGCCAACCAACGAAAGGGATTTGGCTTATGCGGTTTTTTCAGATTTTTCTTCATCAACGGGCTGTAGAGATTTGATGGACTTTTTCATCAAACACTGTGCGTTGAGTGTGGCACCTGCTTCTACGGCCAATTTTCCAACAATAACCTTGCCTTCAATCGCTCCTTCATCTTTGATCGACAAAAGGTTGGAGGCTTCGATTGTACCCTCAAACATCCCCATAATATCTGCATTTGTACAGATGATTTTTCCTTTTACTTTTCCTTCTTGACCTACCACAACACGACCAGTCGTTTGCACTGTTCCTTCAAGAGTTCCATCTATACGAAAATCTGACTCAGAATGGATTTCGCCAATGACCTTGGTGTTCGGCTCAATAAAGTTGATTTTGATGTTATTTCTAGAGTTGTCCACTTGTTGTTTTGATTTAAATACCATTGTGTTTATTATTCGGTTAAGTTCTTGAAAATGAGAACATCTCGTAAACCGGACGTCAAATCTACAAAATTTTTGATTTTGCGCAATTCTGGGTGTATTCTCAATAAATTGTTGCGATAATCTATCGCCTGTTCTTCGGAAGTAAATCGCTGAACCACCAACAATTCGGTTTTTCGATCGAATACATCAATCGTTGCGCTCACACTTCGTTGTATTCCTTGATTTAAAATTGTGTTTGTCACCTTGTTTTGGATGATTTTTGTGGTTTCATGATTGTCTCTATCAAAAACAAAATAAACCAAAAAGCTGTTACCCTCATCTGCATTGGTAGGAGTGATTTCTTTGATTTCCTTGAGACGTTTGTTTGCCTCTTTCCCTGCTGTTTGGTTGGGGAAAGAGAGTGCCACTTCAGATAAGGCAGTTTGATAAGCCTCTACGCCATCCAATCGTCCGATTGCATGCGCACGCAACAGGGCAAGTCGTGAGCGCAGTGATTCATCTTGTAAGGATAAAATAGCTGTAAAACAACCATCAATAACCTCCTCAAATGCTTGAGATTTAAATCGGTCTAACAAGGCGGTATATTGCTCTTCAAAGAGGGTCAAAGCATCTCCCATTGCCTCAGGGTTTTGAAGAATCATTGCGTATTGAGAGTCCGGATACTCAGCTATAATTCGATTTTTATACGCTTCTACTTGATTCCCCTCTGTCTCAATTTCAATCTGATAAAGATTATACAATGAGGGTAGGTTATACCTGGTGTTGATTGACAGAAGTGTAAGGAGTCTGTCTTTGGCTTTGGGATATACCTCAAACTGTTCCTTGTAGGCCAAGCCTGCGTCAAAATATGCTTTGTTGCGCACCTGTGTCAAACTGTCTCTTTTTTCGGGAAGTGGAATCTGAGTTGTATAGGTTTCAACCTGATAACGTGGATCAGGTGGTTTTTCCTCTCCAGTGGGTTCCTCTACAACGTCATCAACAGCAAGTTCGACTGACTGCAAGCTCGAATATCGCCAATTGTCTGTTTTTTTGATATTCCCCCAAATGCGATAAAACTCACTTTCCCCACGAGCACGCATCGAACGATTATAGAAGTAAAAATCGCCTTCAAAAAAAGAGTTGTTGGGGGCCAATTGTTGTTGGCTTTCTTGCTTGACCAGTTGAAGGGAATCTGCTTTTTTAAGCGCCTTGATATAGTCTTCAAATACAAGCCTTTGTTCCTCAGGTGTTTTGTCCATAAGGGTCAACAAACTGTCAGCATTTTCTAGAGTTGTTTCGTAATTGATAATGTCATTGAGTTTGTCTCTTTTTCGCTTGATTTTTCGAAACGCTCGTGTCTTTGGTGTGAGAACTTGTAGTGTGCTGTCGAGGTAAGCTCCAGAAAGCACAAATTCGTTTTGTTCAAAAAGTACATTCCCCATAGTCTCATACGCCAGCGCTTTTAGGATGTTGTCTTTGGTGTTGGTTTGCAAGCTTGCGTTAATCAAGTCTTTGGTGGCCAAGGTGTCGTTGACAGACAGACTGTAGAGGGCGTGGCTTAAATGAATTTTATCCAAATAGCGCTTGTTTTCTTCATTTTTGGTCAGCTTCGTATACTGCTTTTGAACAGACTCATTATCGAGTTGACTAGTGTTGAGTTGATTGAGCTTTGCGTGTATCCAATAGGTTCTGGGTATGCGTCGATTTAAGTCGATGATGTTTTGATACGCAACCGCGGCTGAGTCTTTATGCTGGAGCTGGTCATACAATTGCCCCAACAAATAATAATAGCGTGCACGAAGGGTTTTGTCTTTTGTCAAATCAGCTGCATTGGAAAGTGGTTGGGTTGCTTTATGTGGCTGATTGAGTGCTAGATATGCCTTTGCCAAATAGGCAAATGCATCAGCAGTTTCGGATTGGCTCAACTTTGATGTTGACAACAGCTCCTCAAAAATTGAAATAGCTCGTTGTTCTTGTAGCATTTGAATGAATGCTTTGGCTTTCCACAATTGTGCTTCGTTTGTGCTGCTTGTATTTGGGAGTTGTTCGATAATATAATTAAAAGCATCGAGTGCTTGCAGATATCTTCCATTATAATAGCGTGCCTTACCCAAAAGCAAATAAGACTCATCTATTTGCTGATTGCGTTGCTCATTGCCAAACTGCATACTGTGCTTTTGAACTGCGATGACTGCCTTCTCTTCACCTCTTGAGAAGTTGGCGTTTTCTTTAGGGTTTAAAGTAAACAAGTCGGACAAAGGGAATGGGTCTATCGGTAACTGTTCCCAAAAATTGGGTTGGTGAGAGGCAACCTCAGCTTCGACTCCTGCAGCAATTGCTTCCTCTCCGTTAAAAAGAACATTAAATTTGGTGGTCGTTTGATGATAGGCTCTGTTTACTGCTCGATCCTTGCGCGTTG